>JAAXVQ010000332.1 GCA_013335425.1 Candidatus Firestoneibacteriota bacterium
CCCTACCGGATATGGATGCCCTGAAACGCAGGCGGCTGTAACCGTTGCCTGCCGTTCCCCGGCCTGCCTAGGCGTAAAAAAGCAAGGCTGTCGCCACCCCGATAAACGCTCCGATATTGACTTGAATGGGCGTATGTCCCAAAAGCTCTTTAAGTCGCGCCGGTTTGATGGGTTTTTGGTGATACATGTCGTCGACGATCCGGTTGAGCATTGAAGCTTGGTGTCCGGCGGCCCGGCGCACGCCTTGAGCGTCGTTCATGGTGACGATCGCAAATCCCAGCGCCAGCAGGAACACGGGGTTGCTCCAACCGGTTTCCATGCCGATGGACGTGGCCAAGGCCATGACAAACGAGGAATGCGAGCTGGGCATGCCGCCGGTTCCGACCAGAAGCCGGAAGTTGAGGCGTTTATGTTGGCGATAGTAGATCAGCATTTTGATGGCGGCGGCTAAAAACCAGGCCGTGAAACAGGCCCAAAATATCCGGCTGGAAAATATTTCCGCAAACGCCCTGCCCGTTCCCTGTAAAAAAATCACGATTTTTTCCACCGCTTACACCTCGCGTTCCACGACAAATTTGGCCAGCGCCCGCAAAGGTTCGCCCGCGGACCCGAAACCGCGCAGACTCAACACCGCCCGCCGGCTCAAGGCTTCGGCTTTTCGCCGGGAATCCTCCAGGCCGAAAAAAGCCGGGTAAGTGGCCTTGGCTTTGGCCGCATCCCCGCCCGTGTTCTTCCCCATTTTTTCCCTGTCCCCGGAAACATCCAGCACGTCGTCCATGATCTGAAAAGCCAACCCCAAAGATTCGCCATAGGTGCCCAAGGCTTTAAGTCTCGCGGGCGAAGCGCCGCTGAGTAAAGCGCCCACCAGCAGGGAGGCTTGCAGCAATTTCCCGGTTTTATGCACATGAATATACTGGAGCGCGGGCAGTTCGACTTCCTTGCCCTCGGATTCAATGTCGGCCATTTGCCCGCCGACCATGCCCGCCATGCCCGCCGCCTGAGCCAAAAGCGCCGCGGCTTCCAATTGACGCAACTGCCCCCGGGAACCCAACGGCGCGAGCAAACGCCGCTGCACCTGGCCGGTTAGCAGTTCAAACGCCGCCGTTAAGAGCGCGTCACCGGCCAAAATGGCCGCCGCTTCCCCGAAGACTTTATGGCACGTCGGCCGCCCCCGCCGCAAATCATCGTCGTCCATGGCCGGCAAATCATCATGGATCAGGGAATAGGTGTGGATGAACTCGAGCGCAGCGGCCGCGGGCAGCAGCCGCCGGCGCGGCGTCCCGCAGGCTTCGGCCGCCGCCAGCACCAGAATCGGCCGCAGGCGTTTGCCGCCCGAGAGCAGACTGTGGCGCATGGCTTGGTGCAAAGTGGCGGGGTGACGGTGGGCCGGCGGCAAAAACCGTTCCAAGGCTGCGTCCACCTCCCGCCGGCGCGCTTCCAAATACCCCGGCAGGTCAAACCAAAGCGATCCCGGTTTAGAAGAGCGTGTCTTGGGAGTCGCCTTTTTTCCCCGGTCTCGGATTGACGTCAAGGTTTTCGTTTTCCGGATCTTCGTTTTCAATTTCTTCGGCATCGTCGCCGGTTCCCCTTTCAGACTCGTCGGCATCCTCTTGGTCGTCCACCAAAGGGCGGCCGCGCAAGCTGCCGTTTTTATCTTCCAATACCTCAACCCGCCGTTCGGCCGCCTGCAGTTGGCCGGAACATAAGCGGGAGAGTTTAACCCCTTCCTCGTACAAGCCCAAAGCCTTGTCCAAGGGCGCATCGGCCTGTTCCAACTGGGAGACAATCTCCTCCAGCCGGTGCAGGGCCTTTTCAAAGGAAAGGTCCGCAGACTCCTTGGATTTATCGGCTTTGGGTTTAGGCATAAATTCTCCTCGGGTAGGGGCATGACCTGTCATGCCCCTACAAATTTCAAATCAACCGCCAGATTTAAAATCCGCCGGCGGATTTCAAACCGACCAGCGGCTTTTATTTTTCTACAATCTTTTCCACCCGGCTTAAAACTTCGCCCTGGGCCAGGCGTATGCGCAACTCGTCCCCGATTTTAAGACGCTTGGCCTCGCGCACGAGTTCTCCGGCCGGCAGGCGGTAAACCAGGGAATACCCCCGCCCCATGACCTTCAGCGGCGACAAGGCTTCCAAAGCGCCCGCCAAGCCCCGCAAACGCTCGTTGCCCAGGTTCAAGCGGTGGGAAAGCTGCTGCTGCAAGGCGGTACGCAGGTCATCCAGCCGCTGGGCCAAAGGCTCAAACACCCGCCGCGGCTGTTGCAGTACGGCCGAACGCATAAGCCGGTCCAACCGCTGTCTCCCGGAGCGCAATTGTTCAGCCAAGGCATTGGCCAGCACGCGGGAGAGCGATTGCACGCGCCCTAAAAGTTCCCGCCGGTCCTGCACCACCATTTCGGCGGCCGCGGTCGGCGTTTCCGCCCGAACATCGGCCACAAAATCCGCAATGGTATAATCGATTTCATGCCCCACGGCCGAGATCACCGGAATGCGCGAAGCGGCAATGGCGCGGGCCACGACCTCTTCATTGAAGGCCCACAAATCTTCCAGCGAACCCCCGCCGCGCCCGCAAATGATGACGTCCCAGCCCCCGACCGCGTTGAGGCGATCGAGCGCCCGCGCGATTTCCTCGGCCGCCCCCGCACCCTGCACGCGCACCGGGTAAAGGGAAATATCCGCCAAGGGCGAACGCCGCCCCGTGACATTGAGGATGTCCTGGATGGCCGCACCCGTGGCGGAGGTCACCACGGCAATGCGTTGGGGAAACTCCGGCAAGGGGCGCTTGCGGGCCGCGTCGAAGAGCCCCTCGGCGGCCAGCTTGGCCTTGAGCTGTTCAAACGCCAGTTGCAAGGCCCCCACACCGGCCGGTTCCAAGGTTTCGGCAATCATCTGAAAATCGCCGCGCGCCGTGTACACCGAAAGGCGGCCGCCGGCCACCACCTGCAGTCCGTCCGCGACTTTGAATTTCAGACCCCGGTTCGCCATTTTAAACATGGCGCAACGCAGTTGTCCGGTCGCGTCCTTGAGCGTGAAATAGCAATGTCCCGAGGAATGCTTCTTAAAATTGGAAATCTCGCCCTGGACCCAGACCCGCGCAAACATACCTTCCAGGACTTCGCGGGCCCGGGTGACGAGGTCGGTAACCGTCAAAACCTGGCGGTCAGAACCGGCGGGTGCGTTTAAAGCCAAGACAACGTCACTTTTTTCCGATTTTTTCCTGGGCGGCGGCCAGGGCTTCCTTGGC
>JAAXVQ010000333.1 GCA_013335425.1 Candidatus Firestoneibacteriota bacterium
GTAGAAACCGGGGGATTTTTGGGTGCCTTGGAGGATGACCAGTCTCAGCGTGGCGCCGTATTTTTTCGGCAAGGACACATATTGGTCCTGGGCCAAACCCAAGGAAATGACTTGCGGCACGTTGATTTGATCGTTGCCCGGACTTAGGGTGTGGGGCACCAACTCGCTCTGAAAAGCCGTGTTGTGGTAGCCGTGTTCCATGCTTTCCGGCGTGCGTTGAAAACCGGTGTAATAGGCCACCAAAACATCCCCTTCACCGTATTGCGCGGTTAGAAAAGCTTTGACGGTTTCGTCCAAACTGCTCTGCGCCAGGTCGGGCGAGCTCTGCAACTGTACAAAAAAATTTCGCAGCTGCTTGGTCAGTTTTTCCGGCCAAGCGGGGGAAAACGGCGCTTCTTCGACCAGACAGCCGGCATTCAACTGTTGGTGGATGGCCGCAACCAAAGTTTTTTGCAATTCCAGATGCTCTGGTCCGGTTAAAAGCGCCCGACCGCCCGGAAAGGTTTCCACTTCCACGATAGGGGGAAGGATGAGCAATTTTCGAAGATGGTGAATTGAGGTTTGATGCTTCATGGCTGATGTGCAACTCACGAGGATAAATATGGTTCCTAAAAAGAAATAAGACAATTTGCGCATGACAAAACCCCTGTGAAAAGTTGTAGTGGGCAAACCTGATCAGGTTTGAGAAGGCCCTGTATTATTACGCTTCTATTGCGGTATTGTCTCTATTTTTTTATCCAGGGTAATTAACGCGATGGCCGGCGCGCGGTGTCGCGGAGAAAGCGGGACTTAAGCCGTCCTTCCCGCCATTCGCCCCGGGGCGTGGAGTCCCAAACAATGCCTCCGCCCACCCCCATTTCCCCTTCGTTTCCCCGGATGAGCAGGGTCCGGATGGGAATATTGAAATAGAGATTCCTTTCCGGAGTGATGTACCCGATGGCGCCGGTGTAAATCTTCCGGTCTTCCGGTTCCATTTCCCGGATGATTTCCATGGCGCGAATTTTCGGCGCCCCGGTCACGGACCCGGAAGGAAACAGCGCCCGAAAAGTTTCACCGAGATGAAGGTTACGGGGTACTTTGCCTGTGATCGTGGAGGTCATTTGAAACAGGGTTTTATAAGCTCGGATGGTAAATAATTGGGGTGCCCGAATATCGGTCCCGATCCTCCCCAAGTCATTTCGGAGCAAATCTGCAATCATGAGGTTTTCGGCACGATTTTTTGGGTCTCGGGAAAATTCGCGGCGACGGCGACGGTCCTGCGCCGGGTGACTTCCCCGCGGCCAAGTGCCCTTCATCGGTTCCGTGAGCAGATATCCGCCGGTTTTTTGTATGAACCTTTCCGGCGAGAGGGAAAGGATGGCATGTTCTCCGGTTTCCACATAGGCCGCATAAGGAACGCTTTGACAGCGGTAAAGTTCTTTAAACAACCGCCGGGGATTGCCGGAAAATCGAAAATAGTTCTTAATACAATAGGTAATTTGATACACATCGCCTTGGGCGATATATTCGCGGATCCGTTGGATCGCCCGACGGTACTCCGGAAAGTTGGTGTTCAAACGCAGACGGCTGAGTTGGTACGGTTCCGCGGTACCGGGCATAGCCTTTTTTTTCGTCGGCGGCCGATAGGCCCCCATATGCATCAAGGGAAATGCGAATTTCCCGGAGCGACACAATCGGTTTTCAAAACCATAGCCGGCCTCATAGGAAAGATATCCCGCCACATGCCAACCCGCATCCAGCCAGCGTTCTATTTTTTTGAAAGTCGGCATCAGTTCCGACAAAAAATGGCAGGAAACCAGTTCGTGGGGATTTTCGAACCAAAGAGGTTGATGATCGAACGCCAGATAAAGATTCAAGACATGACCTTCCTCCGGTCTGGGTGCCCCGGGAGAGGGGTTGCAGGTCATGACCTTGGGGATAAAAAGCTTTTATTGAATTTCACTATGAGCTTATCCAAAAAACCGCCATAAGACAATACTCAAAACGGTTTGGATAAAGACCGCGCCAAATAGCTGAACTGCCTACCGCCCATTTCAATGCTTCCGGTGAAGCGGTTTGGTGCCATAAAAAAGTCCCCGCTCCGGACAGATCCGGAGCGGGGACTTAGCAGGCGGAACCCTGCCTAGCGCTTCCCCAACTGATGATCGAGCTGATACAGCCCGCCCACGGAATCCTTGATCTTTTTGAGGATATCGACCGCTTGCGCAGTCTGGGCTTCTTCTTCCACCTGTTCGTTTACATACCATTGCAGGAAAATTTCGGCTGCATGGTCTTTTTCCGCCTGCGCCAACTCAAAAAACTTCCCATAAATGCCGGTCACCTTCTGCTCATGCTGGTAGGCGGCCTCGAAAGCCGCCAAGGGCGTGGCCCAACTGTCCGGCACCTGGGCAATAGGCTTCAAACTGACCTTGCCGCCGCGCTCCAGCAAATAGCTGAGGTTCTTGGTGGCGTGTCCCATTTCTTCTTCCGCCTGTTTGCGCATCCAATGCGCGAAACCCCGGAAGTTGTCATGCTCGAAATAGGCTGCCATGGCGGTATACAAATACCAGGCATAAAACTCGTCGTTGATGCGTTGGTTGAACTCGGCTTGCAGTTTCTCGGAAATCATGGTGAAAATCCCTTCCCGCCCTTAGGCGATTTTTTTCCATCTGCTCATGTTAGACACAGGTTTCTGACTTTTCGCCCAAAAAATCGAGTCAACCGTCAGGCTGGGCTTTTGCCGGCGGGGCAGTCCGTTTAGCGGCGAAACGGAATTTGGCGGTCACGCCCGCGCCGGCCGTCTTTTCCCAACTTTCAACAGCACCGTTTTTCAGGCGAAAAATGGGATGCGGTTTAAATAACGTTTGTTGCTTTGCCGGAGCCAACTGACCGGGAGAACGTTTTCTTAATTTCCCGAGCAAGTGCTCCCGTTCAAAAGCCAACTGCCCCCGGGTTACTGACAAACTTCGGGGTGCCGGTTCAATCCGTCCGCCCAATTTTCGCCGGTTGAACGCATAACCGCGCCCCTGCGCTGTTTGCCGCACGATCTCCAGATAATAGCGCAGACTGTTGATGGGGCCGGCCGCTTGCCGAAAACGCAGCAATTGCGGATGATGGCGGTATCCCTGGGTCCGCCCCCGCAGCACGGCCAGGGCCAACAACCCTTCACGCCATAAGGCCAGCAGACCCTGGCGGTCCAAATAGTCCGGATGCAAAGACCACAAGCGCATTAATCCCACACCTCGAGAAAAAATATTTGGTCTTAAGCG
>JAAXVQ010000334.1 GCA_013335425.1 Candidatus Firestoneibacteriota bacterium
CTTGGCGGTCAAGTCGGGCATATTGGCAGCGCAGGCCATTGTTGAAGCCAAGAAAAAAGGCGATTACTCGGCCAACACCCTGGCGCTCTATCGCCAGGCCTTGGATGCCAGTTTTGTGGTGAAAGACCTGGCCAAGTACAAGGGCCTCTCGCACTTTATGGAATCCAATCATCAATTGTTCACCGTGTACCCCAACCTGGTCAATGATGCGGCCACCGAAATGTTCACCGTGGACGGAGTTCCCAAGCGCGAGAAACAAGGGCGCATTCTTAAGATGGTGAAACAACGCCGCGGGTTGGTGGGCGCGGCCCTGGATGCGATCAAAGGAGGGCTTAACGTCCGATGAAACTCGAAGACAAACTGTTTTTGGTAACCTTCAACGCCGACACCGAATCCCACTTGATTGTCAAGGACCAGGCCGTTTGCCGCCAATGCCTGGACAAACCCTGCATCTCGGGCTGCCCGGCGGCCTGCTATGAACATGAACACGAAAAAAATGAAGTCATGGTCTCGTTTGAGGGTTGTTTGGAATGCGGCACCTGCCGCATCATCTGCCCCTATGCGAACATCAGTTGGCGCTACCCGCGCGGCGGTTTCGGCGTCAAGTACAAGTTCGGATAGATCATGGCCACCCGACCCGTGCTGGTTGCCCTGCTGGCGAGTCCCCGCCGGCAGGGCAACAGCGCAGCCTTGTTGCAGGCTTTCCTAAAACCCCTGACCGCCTGGGACGTCCGTGTTTTTCACCTGCCGTCTTTAAGTATTCATCCTTGCCAAGCCTGCGACCATTGCCTTCGCCGGAAAACCTACCGCTGCCGTTATGCGGATGACATGACCAACCTGATACAAGCGTGGGATACGGCCACGGCTTTGGTTTTGTCGACGCCGGTTTATTATTACGGATTTCCCTCCCAAGCCAAAGCCGTGATCGACCGCTGTCACCCCTTGTTTCACGATTCCCATTGGCAAAAACATGCCCGCCGCCCGGCATATTTGCTGGCCAATTGCGCCGCGTCCCAAAAATCCGAATTTAAAGTTATAACCCATGAAGCCCGTGCGTTTCTCAACACCATTGCTTTTAAGCTGACAGGGGAGCTTTTGGTAACGGGCATGGGCAGCCGGAACGCCGGCGAGCGCTTGGTCTGGGCCCAAAAACGGGCCGAAACCCTGGGTAAAGCCCTAAATGGACGCAAAGGCATGCCGCATGCCGGATAAAGCCGCTTGGCGGAAGCAATTGCTGACAGCCCGGAAAAATTTCCCATCAGAGCAACGTTTAGCGGCCGACCGGGAAATAACCCGGCTGCTGCTCGCTCTGCCGGAATGGCAAGCGGCCCGGACCGTGGGATGTTACCTTTCTTTGCCTGATGAGGTGACGACCCGCGCTTTTTTTCAAGCAGGGCTGGCTGGAGGAAAAATCATGGCCGCCCCGGTTATAACCCGCCCAACCGAACCCATGCATTTTTATCAACTGACCTCGGACCAAAACTTAATACCGGGACCTCTGGGCATCCTGCAACCGCCTGCCGACCGACTGGTGCCTCCGCAGGCGTTCGACCTTTTCATAGTGCCGGGTGTGGGGTTTGATCTGCAAGGATATCGCTTGGGCTATGGGGGAGGATTTTACGACCGATACCTGACGGATTTTTCAGCTTTGACGTTGGGGCTGGCTTATGCTTTTCAGGTGGTGGAAAGGTTTCCAACCGCTTCACACGATTGTCCCGTGCAAATGATGATATCCGAGAAGGGCGTGTACGATTTCCGCCGGCCGGGCTTGGGCTAAGTATCGGGTCCCTGTTCGGAAAAACCCCGCAGATAGGCTTCCACTTGCCGGGGAAAAGCCCGGGTGTCGATGGGCTTCATGATCACGCCCGTACAGCCGGCATTCATGGCTTTTTCCCGGTCGCCTTTCATGGCAAAAGCCGTTACGGCCACAATCGGCAGCGTTTGGCAACGCACATCAGTCCGCAATTTTTGCACCAACGTATAGCCGTTCACGTCCGGCAACTGCAAGTCCATAAGGATCAAATCGGGAATTTCCTGCTCCAGATAATTCAAACAAGCTTGGCCGTTAAAGGCCTCGCCTACGCGGTAACCATAAGCCCGCAGAATGTCCCGGACCAGCTCCATGTTCAACTCGTTGTCTTCCACCACCAGGATGTGGGACGCATCCGGGGTGGGCGCTTCATTGCCGATCATGCCGACTCTCCGTCCGAATTAGCGGTTTCATTGTCCGGCGCTACGCCTTTAATCGGCAACAGCAGGGTGAATTCCGACCCCTGTCCCACGCTGCTTTTAACCCAAATTTGTCCGCCGTGCAACTCGACCAGCTTTTTCGTGAGCGCCAAGCCCAGCCCCGTGCCTTCATAGCCTTTGCCCCGCGTTTGTTCCGATTGTTCAAATTCCAGGAATATCCGTTCCTGATCGTTCGGGCTGATTCCTATGCCGGTGTCTTTCACGGAAAGCAGAAGAGATTTAGCCCCCACGGTCACAGGGTTGTTCCCGCCCCGATCCACCGGAACACCTTCCGCGGCCTCCAGGGTGTGTATCATCACCAAACCTTTTTCCGGTGTGAATTTAATGGCATTGGAGAGCAAGTTGTACAGAATCTGTTTGATCTTGGCAGGGTCGCCGTACATGATGACTTCGGGGCATAAGTCCAACTGAATTTCGATGTTTTTCTTATACGCCAGGGTTTTGATGATGGTTTGGACTTCGTCGATGACGCGGTTGACTGAAAAGGGCTCCAAATTCAGCTTCATTTTCCCGGCTTCAACTTTGGAGAGATCCAGGATATTGTTGATCAACTGCAGCAAGTGCCGTCCCGAAGTCAGGATGTGGGAAAGGTATTTCTCCTGGCGATCGTTAAAATCGCCGAACATTTTATCTTTTAAAATTGGCGCAAGAGTAAAAATTTTAGGTCCGTTACGGTCAACGCCGTCATATAGTGCATCATTTTCAATTGAATAAGTTATTGAAACTGAATGATATTCTGAACCAAAATAATTCATTATCTCATCTTTACGGTAGCCAACAGAGAGGACAACATTAGTTATTTCCTGAATTTTGAGGGAATCGAGCACATAAGTCAGAAATGGTTTTCCATTTACCGGAGCCATACATTTAGGAATACCAGGCAATACATGTTGTAGCCGGGTTCCTAATCCACCTGCAAGAATAATTGCCTCGTTGGTTA
>JAAXVQ010000335.1 GCA_013335425.1 Candidatus Firestoneibacteriota bacterium
TTCGATTCTTGGGCCCGGCGCCATTGGTTTTATTTACGCAGCCTGGGGCGCGACCGTTTCCTACCTGCTCATGGCAGGCGTTTTTTTCCTTTCCTGGCTGGCTACCCTGGCCATGGTGCCTGCCGCTCAGGTCATGCCGGAAAAAAGGGAAGACTTGGGGACGGGCATTCGGACCGGTTGGACGTATATGTTTAAAATCCAACCCTTGGTCGGGGCCATGGCTTTGGACCTGTTCTCGGTTTTTTTCGGAGGCGCCGTCAGCTTGCTGCCGGTTTATGCCAGCGACATTTTGCATGTCGGCGCTCAGGGCTTGGGGCTTCTCAATGCCGCGCCCGCGGTGGGCGCCCTGGTGGTCATGCTGGTGGCCACGCGCCACCCGCCCATCGCCCGCGCCGGGCGCAACCTTTCCTTGGCCGTGTCCGGCTTCGGCCTGAGCATTTTGTGTTTCGCGTTTTCCAAAAACTTTTTCCTCTCCTTGGGTGCCTTGTTTTTCAGCGGCGCTTTCGACGGCATCAGCGTGGTCATACGCCGTTCCATCCTGCGGCTTTTGTCGCCGGACCATTTGCGCGGCCGCATCGCTTCGGTGAGCTCGATTTTTATCTGCGCCTCCAATGAACTCGGGGCCTTCGAAAGCGGCATGGTGGCCGCGCTCATCGGCACCGTACCCTGCGTGGCCGTGGGCGGGCTGCTCACGTTCGCCGTGGTGGGCGCGGTGGCGAAACTGGCGCCGCAATTGCGGACCTTGCGCTTTGACGTGCACACCCTGGAGCGGCAGGAACCGGCCGCGCCGGCGTAGGGCTGATCGTGCGAATTTTTTGCTGTGGCTTTTTGTCCCGCGGCGTTTTACACTGTTGCCATTAATCGAAGAAAAGAGAAAACCATGAATTTTGAAAAGTTCAAACTCGACCCCCGGATCGTGCAGGGGCTGGAAGAAGCGGGGTATACCAAACCGACCCCGATCCAATCCGCGGCCTTGCCGGTTATTTTAGGAGGCAGTGATTTGATCGGCACGGCTCAGACCGGCACGGGCAAAACCGCGGCTTTCGTGCTGCCGCTGTTGCAGCATTTGCTCCACAAGGAAAAACGCGGGCATACGACCCGCGTGCTGGTGCTGACCCCGACGCGCGAACTCGCCGAGCAGATTCATGAGGTCATCACCATGCTGGGCAAGCATACGCACCTGCGTTCAGCCACGGTGTACGGCGGCGTGGGCATACCGGCCCAGGCCAAGGCGCTGCAACAGGGTGTGGAAATGATTGTGGCTTGCCCGGGCCGTCTTTTGGATCATGTGGAGCGAGGCAATGCCAAGTTGGGACAAGTGGAGGTGTTGGTGCTTGACGAAGCGGACCGCATGCTCGACATGGGCTTCTGGCCGTCGATTAGGCAGATCATGAAACTGCTGCCCAAGCACCGCCAGACCCTGCTTTTTTCCGCCACCTTCACCCCGGCGTTGGAGCGTCTGTTCGGGGATTACCTCCACGAACCCCAGCGGATCTCGGTCAACGTGGAAGCGCCGGCCAATACCGTGGCGCATGCGCTTTATCCCGTGTCCCAAAATCTAAAACCCACCTTGCTGCTGCGTGTGCTGGGCGAAATGACCACCCGCTCGGTTCTGATTTTTACGCGCACCAAAGTCCGTGCCGATCAGGTGGCGCATATCCTCAAGAAGGCCGCCCACAAGGCCGACGCTTTGCATGCGAACAAAACTCAGAAGGAACGGCAGGAAACCCTGGACCAGTTCCGCTCCGGGGAACTTCCCATTTTGGTGGCGACCGACATTGCCGCACGCGGCTTGGATATCGAAAGCATTTCGCATGTCATCAACTACGACATGCCTGATTCTGCGACCTCGTATATCCACCGTATAGGGCGGACAGGGCGGGCCTCGCGTTCCGGAGACGCCATCACGCTGACCACCTGGGCGGATCAGGACGTGGTGCGGGACATTGAGAAAATTTTGGGCACCCCTATTGAGCGGAAAGTATTGCCGGACTTTCCTTATGACGAACCGCTGCCCAAGGACACGTCGATCCCGGAAGTACCCAAGACCATGAGCAGCCGGCATACCAGCACGGTGCGTCGCCGCCTTTGAGATGAAAGGGCGGTGAAAAAACGGGCGAATAGACAAAAAAACCCCGGTGGATCAGTTCTTGAGGTCCAGGTGCGCAAGCCGCTCGCCTCGGAGAGGCTCGCTCGGATCGGAAATCCTTTTGCTTATAAGGATTTCCTCAACGCTTGCTTACTTGGACCTCAAGAGCTCATTCCCCTCCAGGTAGGCAAAAGATTTTTTAACACCCAGTTAATAGTTATGAAAATCACTGCAATATTATTCCGACGGGTTCGTCTTAAGCCTGAAAAAATCGCGGCTTTTAACTTGTTGGCCTGCTTGGACATGTGCTATAAAGTACGAAGCTTGAAAAAGGACGGTGGCGTAACGTGAGCAATATCATTGAAATTCGGGGGCTTACTAAAAATTATCCCCTGGGGCAGACCACAGTGCACGCGCTGCGCGGTATTGACCTGGATATCCAGACCGGCGCCATGACCAGCATCATCGGACCTTCGGGCAGCGGGAAGACCACGCTGCTGAACATCATCGGCTGCATCGATACGTCGTCGTCGGGAAGCGTTAAAATCGGCGGACGGGAGATCAACGGTTTGAACGACCGGCAAATCACGGATTTGCGCCTGTTGACCATCGGCTTCATCTTCCAGACGTTCAACCTGATCCCGGTATTAAACATTTTGGAGAACATCGAATTTCCCCTGCTGTTGATGAAAAAGCAGACCCCTGCCGAGATCCGCCGCAGGGCCGAGCGCCTGGCCGACGAGGTGGGCTTGACCGAGTACGTCCATCACCGTCCGGCCGAACTTTCCGGCGGGCAGCGCCAGCGCGTGGCTATTGCCCGCGCTTTGGTGACGTCGCCTTCCATCGTGCTGGCGGACGAACCCACGGCGAACCTGGATTCGGTCACGGGGGAACAGATTTTGGAGTTGATGCGCAAGATGAACAAGGTGGAGAAGACCACGTTTATTTTCTCCACGCACGACCCCAACATCCTCAAGTACGCCAAACGCGTCACCAAACTCAAAGACGGCGTTATTGTTTCCAAGTAACGGAAAGCGGAGTTTCTCATGATCATGCCCTTGGCCCTGACCATCGCCTGGCGCAACATCCTGCGTCACAAAGGCAAAAGCCTGGTAATCGGAATCATTCTCTTTTTAGGGTCTCTGCTGATGAC
>JAAXVQ010000336.1 GCA_013335425.1 Candidatus Firestoneibacteriota bacterium
AAGCGGGTTTTTCCGCAACCGACTTTGGCGCCTGGAAAGGCCGGGATTTTTCAACCACCTGCTCAGGCTGCGTCGACGCCGGTATTTGCTCCAGCCGCTGCTCTTGAGCCCTCTGAAAATTAGCCGTCGTTTCCCTTTCGACCCTATCCGCCAAAGCAGTCAGCGCAGGCCGTGTACGCAATAATCGCACCAGTGTTCCCGATGCTTGACTGGAAGCCAAAGGCATGACCAACCCCAGTGCCGCGGTCAGGCCGTCCTGGTTGTAGACTTGGGTGGCGGCATCCAGAAAATGACGTTTTAATTCTTGCGCTCCGTTTTTCTCCGGTTCCGAATCCATGGTCTTCCAAATTTCCTGAAACTCATCCGACCTTGATCGAAGCGCTTCCGCCACTTGCTGTGGACTGCTTAACACCAGAGGTTGATCGCCGGATTCATCTTGTGAATTTTCGATTAGTTGCTTCAGTTTCCCTCTTAACCGGGTCTGCAAATGACTTAAATTATTAAAGCGGGACCCGCCGCCAAAACCGCGCACAATCTCTTTTATACGCGGCAGATCCCGACTTAATTCCCTTAAAGCCTTTTGTACGCCGGGTTGTGCCAACTTCTGCCGCGTGGTTTTATCAAAGGCTATTGATTTGTTATGCGCCAATTTTTCCAACAGATCGTTCGATAATGATTCTACCCACTGCCGGTCGGCTGAATCACGCCCAATCCCATGAAGGCCTCCTGCCACTGCCATGGTCGAAGCCGTTGTCTGAAATATGTCCCCGGACAAAAGAAGCGGAACCAAAGGAGAACTGATCAGCAGGGTGAGCCATGACGGCGGATCGAACCAAAACTTCAGAACGCCTGCCCAAATTTCCACCGAGGTTTGCGTCCAAAAATCCTTTAGCGAGGAAACCGGAGAACGTGAGCCGTCGATATTTAAATGTCCCCTCCGGCCGACAGCTCCGTTTTTCCCAACCGACTTTCCGGCAACTCGGTTCCACAACGCAAACATGCCTTTACCGAGAAAATATACCGCTTTAAAAGGCGTCAATAGCCCCTGGACCAAAATTGCGACCGTTATCAAACCCGCTGCTCTCGTCAAAAAAGCCGCCCGGGTCCACAACTTGGATTGTTTAATCTTATCCGAAACTTTAAAAATATTTTCCAGATCACCAATTACATGCGCACCCGCCCAAAAAACCAACCAACTCTTCAAGCCCAGCAAGCTCAGGACTCCGTAACCCAGCAAAGTAACGGTTTGATAACCGAAGGCTTTGACAAGTTCCCGACCGCGTAATCCCGCCAGAACCATCAGCGGCAAATGTAAAACCGTCAATCCCAGCCATAAGCCAATAAAAATCCAAGAAATGGACGCCAATGGCAGGCTGAAAATCGCCGCCAAGCCCACGGCTTCGACCGCCCCGCCTAGCAAACCGAGTCCCGCAAACCCCGAATCCAGCTTGAATTTCCCTTGGGCCGAGAAAACTTTCAAGCACCAATAAGCCAGCGAAGCCGTGTTGTCGTTGGAGTCCTTGTTATTATAAACAACCGTACGGTAGAACTCTTCATAAGCCAATTCAAACGCTTTCTTCGCCAATTCCAATTGCGCTGCATTTAATGGCGCCATGCTGATACGCACTGCTTCGTAGGGCGTCTTTTCCCAATAGTATGAAATCGCCAGATGTTCAAATCCGAAACTATCGCGGGTCATAAGCCCGCCGATACCCGCCTGCCTAAGATATTTGCTCCAAAGGGCGAATAATTCCTTCTGGTGATCGCGAAATGCATAGGATAACTGCAGCATAATGACGGGAATTCCGGCTTCGCCATTTGACAACCAGGTGCCGTGATTCGGATGGTTTGGCAAGGAAGGATGGATCACCACGCCAATCCGTTCATGCCGTCGCATTACCGTTTGGATCAGTTGTGCCATTTCCTCCGTATTCCTTTTTAATCGACGTGCATATTCCAAAATTTGGCTTTTCGAAGTCCATATCTGTTCCAAGAAAAACGCACTCTGACGACTTAAAGAATTACCGGATTCATCCCGCGCTTTTTGAATGGCGGCGATAACCTTCGCATGTTGGGCCGGATCTCCGGATAAAACCTGCAGCATGCCCGCCGAAGTAAGCTCCAACCCGTTTTGATGAAGTTTCTGTACGGAACCAAACAGCACGACATGAAAGTTCAGCGGCAATTCAATGCCTTCCAACCATTTTTCATAATTGAAATCAGGTGTAATAAGGCTGATATCCACCGCCAGAAAAAATCGGGAATTAAAGGTCTTTCCGGCAGTTAAGTTATGAATCACCTGCCGAATATCGTTGACCGAAAAGCATCCGCGCGGTTGCTTATCAGCGTTCGGTTGAAGAAACATCATTTTCGCGTAGGCATTCGACACATGGTCCAACATCACCATGGAAACGTCCTCAGCACCGGCTTTCCGGGAAACCGCCTCCTGATCGCGTATATTGAGTTCTTCGAGTTTGAGCTGTGAATGCTGCAAACCAATCAGCATGCGCACAGTCTCATAATAAGCATTTTGTTCGGCTAAAATTTTCCCAGGCTTGGTCCGGTCATCTTCAATCTGGGAAAGCGCTTTGACCAAAACTTTAAACGACGACATCCCGCTATTGACGAGAACCGTCCCGTGATAAGGCCATCGATTGGAGTTATTTTCCCGCGGCCAATACCAATTGTCGAGCCACGCTTCCAACGTTGCGATTAACTCCCCCGGCTTGAGCGCCGGACTTTTCGCGCGAGCTGAGCGCCATTGAAAATACGCGCTATGTTTCAACAAGGTTCGGTATTCCCGAAACGCTTCCCGGATTTTTTCTAAAGCGGAAACGGAGAGCGCATGCGTATCCTGAACTTCGAGAGAACCCATGTGCTCGCGGATGCGCTCCCGCGTCAACGTTAAAAGTCGCTCACCAAAGTCTTCAACTTCCATCGTCTCCGGCAAATGCTCAAGCATTGCCGCATATCCGCCCTTCAAAGCAGCGACTTCACCCATATATTCGGCCAGATTGACGACATCCCAATAATTGGAGGTTTGGTTCTCATCCTTCTCGATATGATTAATGCTGCCCAGCAAATTCGAAAAGAGCCAAAGTGTAAAACCGTTGATGTTTCCGCCGTCTTTTCGCAATTGTTCCATCTCATCGAAGCGCTCCGCAGCATCTTGGGAGCCGTACAAAACCGCAGTATGATTAAGCATTTCCGGGTCGATTTTCTCCGCCCCGTCAAAAAAATTG
>JAAXVQ010000337.1 GCA_013335425.1 Candidatus Firestoneibacteriota bacterium
ATGCGGCATATGTGCGCGCGGGCTGCGATGTCATTGAAACCAACACCTTTGGGGCCAACGGTTACAAACTGAAAAAATTCGGGCTGGATGGGCAGTTGGAGTCCATCAACAGCAGCGCGGTCCAATTGGCCCGGCAGGTAGCCGGCGAAAAGGTTTTGGTGGCCGGCGCCGTGGGACCGCTGGGCGCGTTTCTAAAGCCGCTGGGACCGGTCACCCCCGAGGAAGCGGCGGACTATTTCAAGCGGCAAATCCGCTGCCTGGTCCAAGGCGGGGTGGATTTGTTGGTGTTTGAAACATTTGCGGACATCAAGGAACTCGAAGCGGCGGTGACGCAGGCCCGGGCCTTGACGGATTTGCCCATTATCGTGCAGGCGAGTTTCAATGAAAAAGGCGAAACCCAGATCGGCACCAAGGTGGAAACCTTTGTCCGGGAAGCGTCCTGTTGGGACGTGGACGTGATCGGGTTTAACTGTTCGACCGGCCCCGCCGACATGCTCACCTGGCTGGAAACGGCCGTGCGCCTGACCGCCAAACCCATTTCCTGTCAGCCCAATGCCGGCATGCCGCGCACCGTGGAAGGGCGCAATTTTTATATGGCCACGTCCGAATACCTGGCCGAGTACGCCAAGCGCTTCATCCAGACGGGCGCGCATGTGATCGGCGGGTGCTGCGGCACCACGCCCGAACACATCAAAGCCATGCGCGCGGCCATCCGCGCCTTGTTTCCGGCGCGCCCGAACACCGTGGCGGAAGTCTGCGAGCCCGGGGAAAGTTTGCCCGCGGAATTGCCTATGGCGGAAAAATCCGCCTGGGGGCGAAAACTCTCGGCCCGCGAATTCGTGACCTCGGTGGAGATCACGCCGCCGCGCAGCGCGGACCCCGCGGCCACGCTGGAGAAATGCCGGGCCTTGAAAGCCGCGGGCGTGGACGCGGTCAACATCCCCGACGGGCCGCGCGCCTCGGCGCGTTTGTCTCCGCTGGTCATCGCCATTCTTATCGAGCAGCAGGTGGGCATCGAAACCGTCCTGCATTATGCCTGCCGCGACCGCAACATCATCGGCATGCAATCGGACCTTTTGGGGGCCTATGCCGCCGGGCTGCGCAATCTGCTCATCATTACCGGAGACCCGCCCAAGATGGGGGATTATCCGGAGGCCACGGCCGTGTTTGACGTGGATTCCATCGGGCTCACGCGCATTGTGCGGCGCTTGAACCGCGGCCGCGACGTGGGGGGCAACCCGATTCCCCTGCCGCTTTCGTTTGTAAAAGGCGTGGGGGTTAATCCCGGGGCCATCAATTTGGAGCAAGAAATCGAACGGCTTCGCCAAAAGATCGATGCCGGCGCCGAATACGCGATTACGCAGCCGGTTTTCGACACGGAGGTTTTCAAACGGTTCCGGGAAAAAATTCAAGACCTCGCCATTCCGGTGATTGCCGGGGTATGGCCCTTGGTTTCGTTTAAAAATGCCGAGTTCATGAACAACGAGGTGCCTGGGGCCAGCGTGCCCGCTTCCCTGATGGCTCGTATGCAGGCCAAAGGTTCTGGGCCCGAAGCGCAAGCCGAAGGCGTAGCCATTGCCGGGGAGGCGCTGCGCAGCATCCGGCCGTGGATTGACGGCGTTCAGGTTTCCGCCCCCTTGGGCAAGGTGGAAATTGCGCTGGCGGTATTACGCGCCGGGAAATCCCTTTAAGCGCGGCGCCCGCGTCATACTGTCAGCCATTCATACTCTAAGGAGAAGGCATCATGGCCAAGCCTGCAGACAAAGCCCCGGCCCCGGGTTTAATTCCGGGGTGGATGTTGCTCGGCACCATTTTCATCACCGGGAATGTGGTGATGATGCTGGAAGTGGTGGGTACGCGCGTGATCGGCCCTTTTTTCGGCGTGGGGCTGTATGTTTGGTCGGCGCTCATCACCGTGACCCTGCTCTCCCTGGCGGGCGGGTATTGGGTCGGGGGGAAATGGGCGGACGGTCGGCGGACCGGGGACCGTTTATACCAGGTGATTTTGGCGTCCGCGGTTTTAACCTTGGCCATTCCGCTGCTGCGCAACCCGATATTGCTGGCCGTGAGTGCCGTGGGTTTTCGCCTGGGAGCGCTTTTGGGCGGCGTCCTGCTTTTCGGTCCGGCGCTGTTTTTACTCGGCATGGTAACGCCGTTTGCGACCAAGCTCTACACCGACCGCTTTGAAAAACTCGGCAGCCGCGTTGGGCTTCTGTACGCCATTTCAACGCTGGGCAGTTTTTTGGGAACCATCACCATGGGGTTTTACCTGATCCCGTATTTTCGGATAAGCGTAATCCTGTTTACGTTGGGTTTGGTGCTGCTGGCGCTGCCGGCCGTGTACTTTCTCATGCTGCGCGCGCGGCGGGCCTTGGCCTTGGCGGCGGCGCTGGTGGTGGGTGCGGCCCTCCTGGGATTTTACCCGCGGGATCAGGTCGCCCATTGGATCAACCCCCAGCTCAAATTGGTGCATAAGAGCACAAGCCTTTACGGTGAGCTGAAGGTCATCGACATACCGTCGGGCAGGCTGCTGCTCATTGACGGTGTTTCGCAATCCGGGGAAGATGTCAGCACGAATCAGGCGCTGCCGCCGTATGTGGCGGACATGAACAGTTTGCTGGAGAGGTTTCGCCCCGGGGCCGGACGCGTGCTGATGATCGGGCTCGGCGGCGGCAGCTTGATTCACCCGCTTTTGGCCGCAGGCATGCAGGTGGACGTGGCCGAGATCGACCATCAAGTGGTGGATGCGGCTGAACGGTTTTTTAACATTGACCCTAAAAAAGTCAATATTACTTTGGACGACGGCCGGCGGTTTGTGCGCCGCAGCACTGTGCGTTATGACGCGGTGGTGATGAACGCCTTTGTGGGCGAAAACACGCCCGCACATTTGAGTTCCCGGGAGTTTTTTCAGGAAGCCAAACGGATTTTAAACCCCGGCGGCGTGGTGTTGGTCAATTTCGTGGGGTATGTGCAGGGACCGCACCGGCAGGCTTCCGGCGCCCTGCAGGCGACGCTGGGGAGCGCTTTCGCCTGGTGCAGGGTTTATTTCCGCGAGAGCAAAGATCGTTTTTCCAATGTGCTTTATGTGGCCGGCGACGCACCCCAGGTGGCCGAGTCGGGCCAAGACCCCAATTGGCAGACCCTGAAAGACCGCGAAGTTTCAGTGGAAGGTTGGGAACTCGGACCGGTCTGCACGGACGATTACAACCCGTTGGAGTTTTTAAACCGCGTTACCTACAA
>JAAXVQ010000021.1:0-9997 GCA_013335425.1 Candidatus Firestoneibacteriota bacterium
CCACAATTTATTTTTTCCCGCGGATGAGGATTTCCGCAATCTGAACCGCATTGGTGGCCGCGCCTTTGCGGAGCTGATCGCCGACCGCCCAGAGGGCCAAACCGTGCGGATGGGACACGTCTTCGCGGATGCGACCCACGTAGACGTCGTCCTGCCCGGAGGTGAAAAGCGGCATGGGGTATTTCTTCTGAGCCGGTTCGTCGATCACCTTGACCCCGGGTGCCTGGGCAAGAATTTCCCGCGCCTGGGCCGGCGTCAATTTCTTCTCGGTTTCAATGTGAATGGCCTCCGAATGGCTGGTAAACACGGGCACACGCACCGTGGTGGCCGACACCATGATCCCGGGGTCATGAAACATTTTCCGGGTTTCGTTGACCATCTTCATTTCTTCCTTGGTATACCCGTTCTCCAAAAACACGTCGATTTGCGGCAACACGTTGAAGGCAATCTGGTACGGGTAAACCTCGTGTGTGATCTCCGCTCCCGCAGCCCATTGCCGGGTTTGCTGTTCCAATTCGGCAATGGCTTTGGCCCCGGTGCCGGAGACGGCCTGATAGGTGGAGACCACGATGCGGGTGATTTTCGCCGCGTCATGCAGAGGTTTCAACGGCACCAGCATGATGATGGTTGAGCAGTTCGGGTTGGCAATCACGCCGTGGTGCGTGAAAATGTCCTCAGGGTTCACCTCGGGCACCACCAGGGGCACGTCCGCGTCCATGCGGAACGCGCTGGTGTTGTCGATCATCACCGCGCCCGCTTCCTTCACATTTTGCACGAACTGCTTGGAAACCGAAGCCCCGGCCGAAGCCAGCACAATGTCCAGCCCCTTAAAAGAATCCGCTTTCATTTCCTGCACGGGCAAGGACTCGCCCTGGTAGGTGACCGCTTTGCCCACCGAACGCGCCGAAGCCAAAGGCCGCAGTTCCGCAATCGGAAACTTGCGTTCCTGCAGAATCTCCAACATCACCGACCCGACCGCGCCGGTCGCGCCCATAATGCCCACACGATATTGTTTACTCATGACAGTTCACCTTTCTCTACCAATATGCAATGTAGGGGCGTATTGCAATACGCCCCTACAAAAAATCATTTGCCAAACCGACCCGTTAAATCAAGCTCGCGATGAAATCGCCCATTTCTTCGGTGTTCAACCCCATGCGCCCCGCGGCCATGGACTTGATCTTGCCCGAGGTCAAGCCTTTGACCACCGCGTTCTCAATGGCATCGGCGGCTTTGGCCTCGCCCAAGTGGGCCAACATCATGCCCGCGGCATTGATGGCGGCCAAGGGATTGATCTTCTTGGTGCCCGTATATTTCGGAGCCGAACCGCCGATGGGTTCGAACATGGAAAGGCCCTCAGGGTTGATGTTGCCCCCGGCGGCGATCCCCATGCCGCCCTGGATCATGGCGCCCAAGTCCGTGATGATGTCGCCGAAGAGGTTCTCGGTCACCATGGTCTCGAACCACTCGGGATTTTTCACCATCCACATGGTGGTGGCGTCCACGTGCGCATAATCGCGCTCCACCTGGGGAAATTCCTTCTCGCCCATTTCGTGAAACGCGCGGAACCACAAATCGCCGGTGACGGTCAGCACATTCATTTTATGCACCAGCGTCAACTTCTTCTTTTCGCGCAGCAGGGCGCGTTTGAACGCATAACGCAGGCAACGGTCCACCTCCGGGCGCGAGTAGGTCATTACCTGGGTTGCCAGTTCCAGCGGTTTGCCCTTGTGCGCCACGCCGCCGATGCCCGTATAAATGCCGCCGCAATTTTCGCGGATAATGTCGAAGTTTATGTGTTCCGGCCCTTTGTCCTTCAAGGGCGTTTCCACGTTGGGGTACAGTTTTACGGGGCGCAGGTTGATGTATTGGTCGAAGTGAAAACGGATCTTGAGCAAAATCCCGTTCTCCAGCGGGCCGGGCTTGACGTCCGGGTGCCCGATGGCGCCCAAGTAAATCGCGTCCGCTTTGGCCAGCTCCGCCAAAACCGAGTCCGGCACCAATTCGCCCGTGCGCAAGTAACGCTCGCCGCCCAGATCATAAGGCGTGTATTCGAACTTAAGGTCATGCTTGGCCGCGACTACTTTCAGTACTTTCAAACCCTCGGCCACGACTTCCGGTCCCGTACCGTCGCCGGGCAATACCGCAATTTTGTAAGTTTTGCTCATGCTCGTCTCCTCTTAATTAAAATTCAATTCACTTTCACCGCCAAGGCGCAAAGTTCGCAAAGGTAACCAAGCTTGCGGGGCTTGTTTCCTCAGGGGTAAGCCTTCCTTTGCGCCCTTGGCGCCTTGGCGGTGAAATGCTTATTTTTTTTGTTTTACGTACGCCATCAACCCGCCGGCTTCCACCAACTCCTGCATAAACGGGGGAATCGGCGCAGCCTGATACGTTTTTCCCTGGGTCTGGTTGACGATCTCCCCGCTGCCGGCATCAATGGTGAACACATCGCCGGGTGCCGCTTCAGCCGCGGCCGCGGGGCATTCCAAAATCGGCAACCCGATGTTGAAAGCATTGCGGTAGAAGATGCGGGCGAAACTCTCGGCCACCACGCAGGCCACCCCTGCGGTTTTAATGGCCAAAGGCGCGTGCTCGCGCGAAGAACCGCAGCCGAAATTTTTGCCGGCCACGATGATGTCCCCCGGCTTCACCTTGGCCGGAAACGTAGGATCGGCGTCCTCCATGACATGCGCGGCCAAAGCCTTGGCGTCACTGGTGTTGAGATAGCGCGCCGGAATGATTTCGTCCGTGTTCACGTCATCGCGAAATTTATAAATCATGCCTTGGAACTTCATTTTTTCACCCCCCGCCGCCATCCCTCGCCCCGGACTTCCTCGGGAAGGGCCAGGCGGCCTTTGATGGCCGACGCCATGGCCACGCCCGGCGACGCCAAGTACACTTCGCTTTCCGTCGACCCCATGCGCCCCACGAAATTGCGGTTGGTGGTGGCCACGGCGCGTTCGCCTTTGGCCAAAATGCCCATGTGCCCGCCCAGGCAGGGTCCGCAGGTCGGCGGCGAAACAATGCAGCCGCCGGCCGTAAAAATCTCAAACAAACCTTCCTTCATGGCCTGACGCCAAATCGCCGGTGTGGCCGGAATGATGATGGTGCGCACGCGCGGAGAGACCCGTTTGCCCTTGAGCAACTTGGCCGCTTCGCGCAGATCTTCAATGCGCCCGTTGGTGCACGATCCGATGACCGCCTGGTCGAGCACGATGTCCCGGCACTTGGAAACCGGCGCCACGTTGGACGGCAAATGCGGCTTGGCCACCACGGGCTCGGCTCGGGAAACGTCAAACACCTCAGTGCGCTCATAAACCGCCCCAGGGTCGGAGACATAGTAACGCGGCTTGCGCTGCGCCCGCCCTTCGGCATATTTTTTCGTAATCGCGTCCGGAGCGATCAACCCCGCTTTGGCGCCGGCTTCAATGGCCATGTTGCTCATGGTCAGACGCCCTTCCATGGACAGAGCCGAGATCACCGGCCCGGCAAACTCCAGCGCCCGATAGTTGGCCCCGTCCACGCCCAAGCGCCCGATGGCCAGCAGGATCAGATCCTTGGCCGTCACGTCCTTGGGCAACTTGCCGTTGAACTCCAGTTTGATGCTGGCCGGCACCTTGAACCACGCCTGCCCGGTCAGCATGGCCGCGGCCAAATCCGTGGACCCCACGCCCGTGGCAAACGCCCCGAGCGCGCCGTAGGTGCAGGTATGCGAGTCGGCGCCGATCACCAAATCGCCGGGCACCACTACGCCTTGTTCGGGCAAGAGCGCGTGTTCCACGCCGCACTCGCCTTGGTCCCAGTAGTAGACCAATTTTTGTTCGCGGGCAAACTCGCGCAAAATCTTGGCTTGCTCCGCGGATTGAATGTCCTTGTTCGGCGTGAAGTGGTCGGGAATCAACGCCACGCGCTTGCGGTCAAACACCGTCTTGCCCCCGGCGGCATAAAACGCCTGGATGGCCAAGGGCGCGGTAATGTCATTGCCCAGGCACAAATCCAGTTTGGCCATGATGAGGTCCCCGGGTTGCACAAAGGCCTTGCCCGCGGCCCGAGCCAAGATTTTTTCACTGATGGTCATCGGTTTCGACATGTCCCCAACTCCTTTTAACTGCCATGAACTTCCGGTTTAGCGGCTCCGGAATTTTTTCCCCTGCGCCGGTTTCCCTTTTTCCAAGCGGTTTAATGCATTGACATACGCTTTGGCGGACGCCACCACAATGTCCGTGTGCGCGCCGCGCCCGGTCAAAGTACGCCCGTTGACGAGCATCTGCACCGTGACTTCCCCCTGCGCGTCCGTGCCCCCCGTAATGGCTTTGATGGCATAACCCGTCAGTTTGGGATGCTTGCCCACCAACTCGGCCATGGTTTGATAAACCGCATCCACCGGACCGTCGCCCGTGCCGGAACCTTGCAGGACTTGACCGTGAACCCGCAAGCGCACGGCGGCCGTGGGCACCATGCCCGTTCCCGAAGTGGCCTGCACATGCTCCAGCACGTAGACCTCAGCCGGGGCGCCGGCGCCTTCGTCCAACAGGGCCACCAAATCCTCGTCAAAAACTTCTTTTTTCTTGTCCGCCAATTCCTTAAAACGTTCGAAAAAAACATTCAGCGCGGTTTCGCTCAAATCATAGCCCAGCCCCTGCACGCGGCGTTTGAGGGCGTGCCGGCCGGAGTGTTTGCCCAAGACCAGTTGATTTTCCTGCAGCCCGATGTCTTTGGCGTCCATGATTTCATAGGTCAAACGCTGTTTTAAAATACCGTCCTGATGGATGCCCGATTCGTGGGCAAAGGCATTGGCCCCCACCACGGCTTTGTTGCGCTGCACCGCCATGCCCGTGGCCGAGGAAACCAGGCGCGACACGCGGCTGATCTCCCGGGTGCGGATGTGGGTGGTGACGCCGTAAAAAGCTTGGCGCGTTTTGAGCGCCATGACGATTTCTTCCAGGGCCGCGTTGCCGGCGCGCTCGCCCAGGCCGTTGACGGTACACTCCACCTGGCGCGCTCCCGCGCGAATCGCGGCCAGGGAATTGGCCGTGGCCATTCCCAAATCGTTATGGCAATGGACCGAGAGCACGGCCTTGGTGCCCAGGGCCGGCACCCGGGCTTGCAGGTCCCGCAACAGGGCTTCAAACTCGCTGGGCATAATATACCCGACCGTATCGGGAATGTTGATGGTTCGCGCCCCCGCCTCAATGACCGCCGCCGTAATCCGGGCCAAAAAATCCGGGTCGCTGCGGGTGGCGTCCTCGGCGGAAAACTCAATATCCCGGCACAAGGCACGAGCGGCGCGCACCATGTCGACCGCCAGCTTAAAAACCTCGTCCGGAGTTTTTTTAAGCTTGTACTCCATATGCAGGGGCGAGGTGGAAAGGAACAGGTGCAAACGCGGCGACTTGGCGCTTTTGACCGCTTTCCAAGCCGCCTCAATATCCGCCGGTGCGCAGCGGGCCAAGCCGGCCACCACCGGACGACGAACGGTTTTGGCCACAGCCTGCACGGCTGCAAAATCGCCGGGCGAAGAAATGGGAAAGCCGGCTTCAATAACGTCGACGCCCAACGCTTCCAAACCCTGGGCTACCTCGATCTTCTGCTTGATGTCCAGGCTGGCCCCGGGCGACTGCTCTCCGTCCCGCAGGGTGGTGTCAAAAATTTTGACTTCAGGGTGCATAAGCCTACCGCCTCTCCCGGACGCCCAAAGGCGCCAACAAAAGGTAAACCGCACCGGCCAACAGCAGCGCATAAATCGCCGGCAGACGGACGGGCGTGCCGTAAAAAATCGCGGCCACCACCAACGCCAGCAACGATAAAACCCAGGGACTGCGGACGGGATTGGGGTAACGGATGGTGCTGACGGTTAAAAACGAGAGCCCCATGACCGCCATCAGCAGCCCCAGACGAAAAACCGGAAACAGGTTGCCCGGGTCAAAGAGCTGCACCAGCAGTGCCGTGAACGCGGCCGTAACCGCGCAGGGCACGCCGATGAATCCGATCCAACCCCGCGCCGGGAGATAAGGGTTGTAAACCTTATACAGGGAAAGGCGCAGGACACCGGCAAAAATAATGACGAAGAGCCCGCCTAAACCTAAAACGCCCCAGTGTTCAAACGCCAGGCGATACAGCAGAAAACCCGGAACCACGGAAAAGGTCAACAAATCCGTAAAAGCCGCAAATTCTTCTTCGCGGCTTAAATTCGGCGACCCCGGCTGGATAAAGTTGTACTCCACCCCGGCAAAGACCAGGGCAAGCAGCAGCGCCCGCCCGGCGGCGGGCAAGTTGTTTTTGATCACCAGCATCAGTCCGGCAAAGCCCAATAAAAAAACCGCGCCGCAGCTTGGGTAAAACCAAAAACTGCGGCGGGGCGCCGGCGGGGTCGGTTGATCCTTGAGGGCGGAGGGCCGCGCCGCGGCCGCCCGCCCTATTTTGGGACGCCTTACTTCTTTGCGATCCACCCCATCATGCTCCGCAATTTTTTCCCGACCACTTCAATCGGGTGTTCCGCTTCACGTTTCAAAATAGCGTTGTACATCGGGCGCCCGGCCTGGGTTTCCAAAACCCAATCCCGGACAAACTCCCCGCTCTGGATCTCCTTGAGAATCTTCTTCATTTCCTTCCGGGTCTCGTCCGTGATGATGCGCTTGCCCCGGGTGATGTCGCCGTACTTGGCCGTCTCCGAAATGCTGTAACGCATGCCGGAGATGCCGTTCTCATACATCAGGTCGACGATCAATTTCAGTTCATGCAGGCACTCGTAGTAGGCGTTCTCCGGCTGATAACCGGCTTCCACCAGGGTATCGAAGCCCGCGCGCACCAGTTCGCTGGCGCCGCCGCAAAGCACGGCTTGTTCCCCGAACAGATCGGTCTCGGTCTCATCGCGGAAGGTCGTCTCCATGACGCCGCCCCGCGTGCAGCCGATGCCCTTGGCATAGGCCAAAGCGAGTTCCATGGCATGACCGCTTGCATCCTGCTGCACGGCTACCAAGCCCGGCACGCCGGCGTTCTCCGTGAACACGCGGCGCACCATGTGCCCCGGTCCCTTGGGCGCAACCATGAACACGTCCACAAACGCCGGCGGCGTGATCAGCCCGTAATGAATGTTCAAACCATGGGCAAAAACCAAGGCCATGCCTTTTTTCAAATTCGGCTCCACGGCTTCCTTGTAGACCTTGGCCTGCGTCATGTCCGGCACCAGCATCATGATCACGTCGGCTTCCTTGCAGGCCGCTTCGGCCGTTAAAACTTTCAAGCCGCTTTTTTGCGCCACCAGCCAGGACTTGGAGTCCTTACGCGCGCCCACCACAACGTTGAGTTTCGAATCCTTCAGGTTCAACGCATGCGCATGCCCCTGGCTGCCGTAGCCTAAAATGGCGATGGTTTTGCCTTTTAAATATTTCAGATCCGCGTCTTTCTCAAAGAACATTTTCGCCATGCTGATATTCCCCCTCCGTTTTTTGAATGCGTTTTCGCGAATTCCCGGCGTTAGAACGCGGGGATGAAACGGCCTCGTGCCAAAGTTCTGTTTCGTTTTACAGCCAAAACCCCGCTACTTCTTGCGTTTGGCTTCGCGGGTTAAAGCCACCGGGCCGGTACGCACCAATTCCTTGATGCCGAAAGTGCGCATCAGGTCGATAAACGCGCTGACTTTGTCCGCGCTCCCGGTAATTTCCAAGATAAAGGCTTTTTCCGAAACATCCACGATCTTCGCCCGAAAGATCTCCGCCAGTTGCGTGATCTCCGCGCGGGCGCCGGCTTCGGCCTGCACCTTGATGAGCACCAGTTCATGCTCCACGTGGGCTTCCGCGGTAATGTCGAAAACCTTGATGGTGTCGATGAGCTTGTTGAGCTGCTTGCTCACCTGTTCCAAAATGCTGTCGTCCCCGGTCACCACAATCGTCATGCGGGAAACAGTCGGGTCTTCGGTTTCCCCGACGGTCAGGCTGGTAATGTTGAAACCGCGCCCCGAGAACAACCCGGCCACGCGCGCCAGCACGCCGGGCTTATTTTCCACCAACACGGATAATGTATGCCGCATATGTGTCCCTCTTTCCAATCTCTACTCTCTAATCTCGATTTTCGATTTTCTATTTTCTGTTCTACGCCAGTTCCCCGAGCATTTCATGGATGGGCGCGCCGGCCGGCACCATGGGAAACACGTTTTCTTCCGGCTCTACGATGCAGTCCACCAAGACCGGCCCGGGCGTGGCAAACGCTTTTTTCAAGGTCGTGCTCAATTGCGCCGGATCCGACACCCGCAACCCCGTGGCGCCGAAAGCTTCGGCCAATTTCACGAAATCCACGGAATCCTTGATGATGGTTGAAGAATAACGCTTGCCGTGGAAAAGTTCCTGCCATTGACGGACCATGCCCAAAAAGCCGTTGTTGAGTAAAATAATTTTCACCGGCAGCTTATTCACCACGGCCGTGGCCAATTCCTGCATGTTCATCTGAAAGCTGCCGTCGCCGGTCACCACGGCCACCGGCTTGCCCGGCAAGGCCACCTGTGCGCCCAGGGCAGCGGGAAACCCATAGCCCATGGTGCCCAAACCGCCGGAGGAAGCCCACTGCCGGGGGCGGTCAAACTTATAAAACTGCGCGGTCCACATTTGGTGCTGCCCCACGTCGGTAGCCACGAACAAGTCGGAGCCCCCCGCGCCGTACAAGGCCTCGATCACGGCCTGCGGCTTGATTTTCGCGGACTGGCGGTCATACGTCAGCGGGTATTTCTGCAGCCATTCGTTGAGCTGCACCCACCAGGCATCACAGGTGCGCGGTTGTAACTCCTTCAATAGACCCTGGAGCGCCAGTTTGGCGTCCGCCACCACGGGCACGTCCACGGACACGATCTTGGAAATGCTGGCCGGATCAACGTCAATGTGAATGATCTTGGCATCCGGGGCGAAATGGTCCACGCGTCCGGTCACCCGGTCGTCAAAACGTGCGCCCACGGCAATAATCACGTCGGAACCCTGCACGGCGTAGTTGGCCGTGCGCGTGCCGTGCATGCCCAGCATGCCGACAAACTGCTTGTGCGTGCCGGGAAACGCCCCCAAGCCCATGAGGGTCAGGGTGACCGGCGCATTGATTTTTTCAGCCAAAGCTTTTAATTCAGCAGAAGCATCGGACAAGATCACACCGCCCCCGGCATAGATCAAGGGGCGTTCGGCTGCGGCAATCACGGCTGCGGCTTTTTTCAACTGATTGAGATGCGGCTCCACGTTCGGTCGGTAGCTGCGCATTTCCACGTGGTCGCGGTAAACCGGCACACACTTGGCCGTGGTGATGTCCTTGGGCAAATCCACCAGCACCGGCCCCGGACGCCCGGTGGTCGCGATATAAAACGCTTCCTCGATCACGGGCGCAATGTCCGCCACGTTCTTCACCAGGTAATTGTGTTTGGTGATTGGCCGGGTGATGCCGGTGATGTCCGCTTCCTGAAAGGCGTCATTGCCGATTAACGGCGTCGCCACCTGACCCGTAAACACCACCATGGGAATCGAATCCATATAGGCCGTGGCAATGCCCGTCACCAAGTTGGTCGCCCCGGGTCCGGACGTGGCCAAGCATACGCCCGGCTTGCCCGTGGCGCGGCTGTAGCCGTCGGCCATGTGCGCCCCGCCTTGTTCATGCCGCGGCAAAATCACCTTCAGGTCCGCGGAAAACAAAGCATCGAAAATAGGCAGCAAAACGCCGCCCGGATATCCGAAAAGAACTTCCACGCCCTGGCGCTTCAGGCTGTCGACAAAAATCTGTGCGCCGGAAATTTCAGTACTCATAAAAGCCTCCAAGTAAAGCTAAACATCGTTATAATTTTCACCGCAAAGGCGCAAAGATCGCAAAGAAAGCTCCCCCCCGAACTTTGCCTGCCGCTTGGGCCGGATTTTCCTTTGCGACCTTTGCGCCTTTGCGGTGAAATTTCGCTTTTACTTCAACACCGCGCCCGTGGAACCCGAGGTCACCAACCGGGCATAACGCCCCAGCACGCCCATGTACGCTTTGAGCG
>JAAXVQ010000021.1:10007-12519 GCA_013335425.1 Candidatus Firestoneibacteriota bacterium
GCTTCAGGCTGTCGACAAAAATCTGTGCGCCGGAAATTTCAGTACTCATAAAAGCCTCCAAGCACAACTGAGTATCATGCCATTTTCACCGCAAAGGCGCAAAGGTCGCAAAGGAAAATCCGGCCCAAGTGGCAGGCAAAAGTCCGGGGGTAAGCTTTCTTTGCGACCTTCGCGCCTTTGCGGTGAACTCTTTTTTATTTTAACACCGCGCCCGTGGAACCCGACGTCACCAACCGGGCATAACGCCCCAACACGCCTTTGTACGCCTTGAGCGGTTTGAGCTTGAGATTCGCCATCCGCTTTTGCAGTTCCGCGTCCGTGACCTGCAGATGGATTTTTAACTTGGGTATGTCAATTTCAATCTTATCGCCTTCACGCACGGCCGCAATCGGGCCGCCGGCCGCCGCTTCCGGAGAAACATGCCCGATGGCCGCGCCCCGCGTGCCGCCCGAGAAACGTCCGTCGGTGATCAGCGCCACGTCCTTGTCCAGTCCCATGCCCGCAATGGCGGAGGTGGGCGAGAGCATTTCGCGCATGCCCGGGCCGCCCCGGGGGCCTTCGTAGCGGATCACCACCACGTCGCCTTTTTTAATTTTGTTGTGCATGATGGCTGCAAAGGCCGCGTCTTCCGAGTCGAACACGCGCGCCTTGCAGATGCGGTGCATCATTTCCGGCGCCACGGCCGATTGCTTGACCACACAACCCTCGGGGGCGATATTGCCGCGCAAAATCGCCAAACCGCCGTGCTTATGATAAGGCTTGGCCAGCGGTCGAATCACGTCTGCGTCCCGGACTTCGGCATTTTTCACAATGTCCGCCAAGGTGGTGCCTGCCACCGAAAGCGCCCGAGTGTCGATGAGCTTGCGGCCGGCCAAAACTTTCATCACGGCCTGCACCCCGCCCGCCCGGTAAATGTCCGCCATGAAATGATTGCCGCCGGGGCTCACGCTGCACAAATGCGGCGTTTTCTTGGACATGCGGTTGAACTCTTCCAAATCCAGCTCAATGCCCACCTCATGCGCAATGGCCGGCAAATGCAACACCGTGTTGGTGGAACCGCCCATGGCCACGTCCACGGCAATGGCATTGCGGAACGCAGTCAGGGTAAATATTTTCGTGGGCGTCAAATTTTTGCGCACGGCGGCCACGGCCTGCATGCCGGCCAGTTTGGCCAGGCGCAAACGCGCCGAATAAACCGCCGGAATCGAGCCGTTGCCCGGCAGAGCCAGACCCAATGCTTCGGCCATGCAGTTCATGGTGTTGGCCGTAAACAACCCCGCACAGGACCCGCAGGTCGGACAGGAAGAGTCCTCGATTTCACAGAACAACTTTTCCGACATCTTGCCGGACTGGGCCTGAGCCATGCTTTCAAAAGGGCCCTTGATCAAATCCAAATCTTTACCCCGGTTGTCGCCGGGAAGCATAGGCCCTCCGGAAATCAGCACCGTGGGAATGTTCAACCGGGCCGCGGCCATCATCATGCCCGGAATCACCTTGTCGCAATTGGGGACCAAAACCAATCCGTCAAAAGGCGTGGCCATGGCCACGGCTTCCACGGAATCGGCCACAATTTCACGCGTCACCAGGGAGTATTTCATGCCTTCGTGGTTCATGGCAATGCCGTCGCACACGCCGATGGTATTGAACTCCATAGGCGTTCCGCCGGCCATGTAAATACCGGCCTTGACCGCTTCGGCAATCCGGTTTAAGTGCATATGCCCGGGGATAATTTCGTTGTAGGAATTGGCAATGCCGATAATGGGGCGCTGCAATTCCGCATCCGTATACCCCAGGGCCTTGAACAAGGACCGGTGAGGCGATTTGGCAATGCCTTTTTTCATCACATCAGAGCGCATGAACGGCCTCCCTTTCCTTTGAGCCCGGGAAAAAAGCGACGATTAACGGGTGCGGGCACTTTCAGGATTTCGAGAAAATTAGTGTGTATAATAAGGCGTTTGCGGGAAAAGTCAATGGATATTTCCAAACCCCGGCGGAAAATGCAGCGCCCTGCGGCAAAGCTGGGGTAAGGGGATCTCCTACCTTAAATGCCCCTGACTTTTCCTCAGATGAGTTTGCCGGCAAGCGGCCGTCTACCGGTTGCGAATCTGTGCCAAAGAAACCAGATTATCGTTGGTTTTCCGTAGCTTTCTGGCAAGGATGTTCAGCAGATTTACCGTCACTTTGAAGGCCAACGACGGTTCGGTTTCGCTTAAACTCATAAAATCATTACGGAACATGGACAGGGTCCGGGTATTGTCCAAAGACACCACGGACGCGGAAAAAGGATAGCCGTCAAACAAGGACATTTCCCCGAACACGGCCCCTTGCTGCAAAATAGCCAAGGGCTTTTCATCGCCCCCTACCGCCCTTTTACGGACCTCCACTTTGCCGTCCAACACGATATGCTACAGATTCCTTTGTACGAGTTAGAAAAACGATTCAGGGAGATACCCCAGAACCGCCAGGTAATTATCGCCTGTCACAGCGGAAACCGCAGCATGATGGCGCTTAA
>JAAXVQ010000022.1 GCA_013335425.1 Candidatus Firestoneibacteriota bacterium
CGAAAGTTATATGTTTGTTGATGAAGAACTCGACGGTGGCCGTTCCACCGCGGCTTCGGGTTCGGGTAACTATATCCTGCAAGATGCTTGCGACCCGGTATATAACCAGAACACTTCTTCAAATGGCTACATCCTCAACCAAGGCACTTATTTCAACATTTACCGCGATCTCCTTCCGCCTGCGGCGGTAACCTTTTTTAATTCCTCGGTTCGTCCGGACGGCAATGTTGCGTTGGCTTGGAACGCGGTGACGGATCAGGAAAATCAGGTTTGGGGTTATCGCGTTTATCGTTCGTTTTATTACGGGCCTTCGAAATTTCAAACTCGGCTGGTGGATGCGCCGAATAACACTTCTGCGGCTTTTGTGGACACGAACGACTTGCTCTTTGGGCTTCAGTATTTTTATGAAGTTCGCGCGGTGGATGGGGCGCTCAATGAGCAAACGGCGGGAAACAAAATTTTACCGTTTACCGTGGTCAAGCGGGCGAATTCCGTGGTTGACTTAGTTGCGGTTTCTAAAGCAGGGGGCGACATTGACCTGAGTTGGTCGGCGGTTGCGGGGGCTGCTTACTACAAAATTTATCGTTCAACCACCTTCGGCGAGCGAGGGGTTTGCATCACGCCGGGGACGGACGTGGTGTTGCCCGGTTATTCGGACAATAAAACCGGGTTGACGGGCGGGACGCGTTATTTTTATGTGGCGCAGGCTGTGGTGGCGAGCGCGGAAGAGACGAAAAACAACAACCAAGCATCGGCGATTTGCGATAAGAACGGACCGAACGCGCCGTTGGTGAGTTCATTGACGCATCCGGTGCAGGGGCAGCCCTATGCCAATGCCAACCCGGCATTTCGGTGGGTGGCTTCAGCAGACCCGGGCATAAATTTCAACGTGGCCGGGTATTGTGTGAAAATCGATTCCTCACCCAATACCGGTTCGGTGGTTACGGGCGCGGGGTGGGGTTTTGTCACGGATTTGACGAAGCGTTATTTCGGCATAAACAATGGGGTTTGGTATTTCCATTGCCTTGCGCAGGACCAGTCGGGCAATTTGGGGAACGAAGCGGTTTACTGCGTGAACATATTGGCTACGGGCTCTGTGTTGGGGACGGTTTTAGAGGCACCCTCACAAGCGCCCATGGCGGGTGTGATTGCCGAGGCTTGGCTGGGAACCGTCAAGCAAGGGGAATGCGCGCTGGACGCGCTTGGCAAGTACCGGTTGGACAATCTTCCCTTTGGTGATTATACCCTGAAGTTCAATCGCTTTGGGTTTAAGCCCTTGGAAAAAAGCACGACCTTAAATTTAAACAATACGCCGCTCACTTTGGATGCGACTTGGGCGCATGAGGACGTGATCGCGCACAACCAAACGGCAGCTTACCCGAACCCGGCAACCGGGGACGAAGTTCGTATGATTTATTATTGCGAGCAACCCTGCGAAGTGCTTATTGAAATCTATGATCTCTTGGGCCAGATGGTGGGGCGCATCAAAGAGGAACAAAAGCCGCAAGGGTATAACTATTCGGCCTGGCCCCTGCACAACGTGGCGCGGGGTGTATACTTGTTCCGGGTAAAAATGCGCACTCCCGACGGCCGGCATATTGTGCTGCCGACTAAGAAATTTGGGGTTATTAAATAATATTTTGAAATCATTTTTCAGGTTATCGGTCCAATCTAGTGGCAGTCGTTAACAAAGGGGTTCGGCTTTAGTTCACACCTTACACAATCGGCGGAGGAAGCGCATGCGGTTTTGGGGGATTGCGGTTGCCCTGGTTTTGACGCTGGCGGTTTCGGCGGGAGCCGAAGACAGCAGCCGACGGCTGGACAATCTGGCTTGGATGAAAATCGGCGCAGGGGCGCGGGCGCAGGCTTTGGGCGGGGCGTTTACAGCGCGGGCGGACGACGGCACGGCGGCCTATTGGAACCCGGCGTTTTTAAGTTCCTTCGGTGCCTATGACACGGAAATTTGCCTCATGGCCCTGCCTCTGGATTTTAGCCGCCGGGCTGGGTTTTTAAGTTATGGGCAAACCATCAGTCCGAACTGGGGAGGCGTGGCCGCGAGCTGGAACTATTACCGCGCTGGGGACATTGAGGAGCGGGACGACGCGGGCCTGCCAACCGGATCTTTGGAAGACTTGGCAAATGGGTTTTCACTTTCCTACGGACTGGGTGTGGGACCGGATTGGAAAGTCGGCACCTCCCTGCATTATTATTGGCACTCCTTGGCCGACACCGAAGGCCGGGGTGTGGGGCTGGATTTGGCGGCAGCTTATAAACCTAAGGGACCTTGGGTGCGGTGGGAACTGGGCGCGGCGCTCAAAGACCTAAGCCCGGGCATGTTCTGGGGAACGGGGCGGCACGAAAGCGTGAACCCCACGCTACGCTTGGGTGTTGCTTATCATATCTTATACGACCAGTTGATCGCAGCGGTGGATTTCGAAATGCCCTGGCAGCAAAAAATAGTGCCGCATGCGGGCATGGAGTGGTGGGCCTGGGAGTTTCTGGCTGTGCGCGCCGGGCTCGATCCCAACGGCGTTTACCTGGGAGCCGGGTACCGGGCAGGACAATATCAGTTCGATTATGCCTACAGCGCGCTGTTGGACGGTTTGTCCCACGAACACCGGCTCACGTTGATGCTCAAATTGTAGATGGACGTTCAGTGATTTTTCAAGGGGTTGCCATGAGAACTTTTTTAATGACCATGTTGGTTGGGAGTCTGGCCTGGAGCGCTTACGCGGTTGAGTTTTGGTCGCCTGAGGAACAGGTGACCAATTCCTCGGTTTGGGCCCACAACGGCGCCGAGGCCGTGGGTCCGAACGGGACCCTGCATATGCTGACCTGCGATTGCCGCACGGGCATCCCGCACATCTATTATCAACGCAAGCCGGACAACAGCGCTTCCTGGTCAGCGTTTGCCGTGCTTTCCCTGGAAAGTTCGGGGACCGTGGTCGCCGGGCGTTCGGCCATCTGCACGGACGCCAACCAGGGAGTATACGCGGTCTGGGAGGAATATTACGGCGGCACGGCTTCCATTTATTTCCGACGAAGCACGGACGATGGTTTGACCTGGAGCTCTCGGGTCAAAGTGGGAGATACGGGTTCGAACCTGATCAACGCGGCCTATCCGGATGTGGCGGTAGACCTTCAAGGCGTGCTGCATCTCGCCTGGCTGCAAATAGGTCAGACCGCCACGGCCGGACAAGTCATGTACCGGAAAGGTTCGCTGGACGGATCGACCTTGTCCCCGGCCGCGGCTTTGAGCGGCACCCAGGCTGCGGCTTTTAAGTTGGCCGTGGGGGGAACGGCGATTTTTGCGGCTTATCAGGAGACCTCCGGCGCTTTTCAGCAGGTCAAATTCAAAATTTCACGGGATAACGGGGATTCCTGGGGCAATGCGCAGTTGCTCGCCACCAGCACGGCCACCAACGGCTTCACACCTTGGATTTGGGCGGACAGTTCGGACAATTTGTACGCCACCTGGACGCAGGGGAGCGGCAGCGTGGGGACGCAGGTCATGTTCCGTTATTACGACCATCAGACGGGTCTGGCCAATGACGTGGTGATCCCCACCACCAGCGCCGGTACGTGTTTCTCTCCGCGTATTGTTGCGCAGGGGAACAAAACCGTAGCGGCCTGGATCAACAATAACGGGGGGAACCTGCAAACGCGTATGAACGTCAGCTCGAACCTGGGGCTTAGTTGGGGTGCATCCGACGGGGGTTTTGCTGCAGGCAACCAGGCTTCCGAACCTTGGTTGATCAATGACCGGGGCAACGTTCATCTTTTTTATACCTATGTCGACAGCCAGGGCAACACCGCCATCAGCGGCCAGGTGCGCCACACCCTACGGGACGACTTGGCGCCGCCGGCACCGCAAATCACCTCCGCCACGCACCCTTCTGCCAATGCTTCGGGGAACAATCACCCGGTGTTTTCCTGGAACGCCCCGGACAATGCCGGAGGCATCGGCATCCAAGGCTATGCCCTGCTTTTGGACGAACAACCCACTACGGACCCGGGCAACATGTTGGTCAAATCAGGGCAGGAGACCACGGCCGATTTTGCCGATGTGGCCAACGGCGTGCATTATTTCCATCTGCGCGCCGTTGATTGGCTGGGCAACACCGGCACGGCGGGGCACTATGCGATCTTGGTGGACAACCAAAGCTTTTTTCCCGGAGACCAGGTTTGGGTCGCCCCTTCACCCGTGCGCAATGGGCGCCTGAACCTGCATTATTTTTTAACGAAAACCGCTGACGTCAACGTGGCCTTTTTTGATGCCGCCGGGCGGAAAATCGGTTCGCAAAATCTCGGCAGCAATGTGGGGGTCAATCAGCAGTCTTTGGACATCTCCGATTGGGTGAACGGGGTTTATTTTTATAAATTCACGGTCAGGGAAAACGCGCAGGGGCAAGTGGCGCGGGTCACCAAGTCCTTTGCCGTGGTGAAATAAAGCGTTGGGCATCAGCCGGAGTAAAATCAGCGGAGTTTATATATGAAGAAATTTATTTGCGTAATCTTAGGAATGTTTTGTCTATGCCGGGCGGCGGCGGCCGAGGTGAACACTTATGCATCGGCAGACACCGCGACCAAGATCTTGGCTCTACCGGCCGGAGCGCGTCCCGCGGGTTTGGGTAATGCGTTTACCGCTGCGTCAGGCGACATCAATGCCCTGTACTACAATCCCGCGGGGCTCATCAGCTTGACCGGGAACCGTGTTCTGCTGGCTCACAATGCTTGGATCGAAGGCATCTCGCAGGAGCATCTGGTCTATGCCCAGCCTGTGCCGGGTTTGGGCGTGGCGGGTTTGGGTGTGGATTATCTCAATTACGGTCCCATTGACCGTTGGGGCATGGACGCCAGCGGCAACCCTTCGCCAGGCGAAGGTGTTTATACGCCTTATGCCCTGGCCGGAACTCTGGGTTGGGGCGTGTCCATGGGCAAAGGGCTCAGCGCCGGTGCGGCTTTAAAATGGTCCTATGAACAAATCGACACATCGGGCAGCGTGGCAGGCGCTGTGGACTTAAGCGCCATTTACCAGCCCAACCCCGACTTGACCTGGGGCGCGGTCATCCACAACTTGGGACTCGCGGCCGGGGATCGGCTGTTGCCCTTGTCTTTTAACCTCGGCAGCGCCTTTAATCTGCCGGTGAGTATTTCTGAAAAAGATTTGTTCACGACTTATATAGATGTTGCTTTCAAGTATGATAATGCTCCCACCTTGGGACTGGGGCTGGAGTACACGTTCTTGTCTTGGTTTCAGTTGCGCCTGGGCTGGAACCAGAACTTCGGGTATACCAACCCCAACCTTCTGGGGCTTACGGCCGGTGCCGGGGCAACTTATTGGTCTTGGGGTCTGGACTATGCCCTGGCGCCTCAGGGGGATTTCGGTTTGAGCCATAAAGTCAGTGTTCAATATGGATTTTAAATAACGAGGTTCCCATGAGAAAAATCGGGCTTGTCCTTAGTGTCATGGCCATCACCGCGTCCCCGGCTTGGGGCGCTTGGTTGGGAAATTATGCCTATCGTCTGCCTATCACGATCGCGCATACGAAAGTTACAGCTACGCTGACCGATTTTCCAGTACTAATAACCGGAGCGAACTTGCCGGCAGCTTTTTTTGGACACGTCGTTCAGACAGATCCGGCCAACATGGATATTGCCTTCACGGATGTCAACGGCACGGAATTGAGCCGGGAGATCGTGTCCTTTAGCTCTGGAGGTCATTCCTTGGAAGCCTGGGTCAAGATTCCGACTTTAAGTTCGAACTCGGACACCATTATATATATGTACTACGGCGACGCCGCTGCCACCCGCCGCAATGACCCCAGCACCTGGAGCAACGGTTTTGCGGGGGTGTGGCACATGGAGGAAGGCGAGAGTCCCTTGCGGGACAGCTCGCCCCAGGCCAATTCCGGGACAGCTTACGGCAATCTGCCGACACCGATTAATGCCAAAGTTGGTTTGGGACAGGACTTCGACGGCAGAACCGGATATGTGAATTGCGGACTTGGGCAAAACAATTCGTTAAACATCGCCGGGAACAATTCACTCACCATCGAAACCTGGGTCCAGTTCAACAGGCTGCCGGCCGAGCAATTCATGGACTTTCTCTGCAAGGGCAACCACCAGTGGAAACTACAGAAGTATTCCACCAGCCACAATATTAATTTCCTAGTCTATGACCCGTTCGTGCGGGTGGCGAACTCGGACGCCGGGGTATCGGTTACCACTTGGTATCATGTGGTGGGGCGCTATGACTATGCCGGGGGTGGGGAAGTGGCCTTGTTTCTCAACGGCGTCAAACAGGGCGTGACGGCTACCGCCGCCACCATCAGCGATGACGGTGCGGTCGTGACGTTAGGACAAAACGCCCAGGCGTCCAATCGTTTTTTACGCGGAGACATGGATGAAGTGCGCATTCAAACAATCGCGCGTTCGGATGCCTGGATTGTGACGACGTACAACAACGAAAACTCACCTGCTACGTTTTATGCCGCGGGCTCGGAAACCCTGCAGCCGACCCCAACGTCCACCCTGACCGCCACCAGAACCTTTACGGCCACAAATACACCGACTTTCACGCCCACCGGGACCATCACAGCGACCCCGACGTCTACGTCCACGTTTACGCCGAGTCCGACAGTTTCGACCACGGCCACGGTCAGCCCGACCGCGGGAATACCGTCACCGACGTGCACGCCCACAGTCTCCGCCACCACGACGCCGGCGCCTTTTCTCTTAAACGGGCGCGGGGTGGTCGCTTTTCCCAACCCGGCCAGGCAAAGCGTGACCTTTGTCTTGGACGTGCCTCGGGAGGGCAAGGTACGTGTGGATATTTTCAATCTTAAGGGCGAGCGGATCACCGCTTTGTCCCAAGCTTGTGGGCCCGGTTTGGTTTACCTGCCCTGGCATTGCGCCCTGGTTGCGCCGGGGGTTTATCTGGTACGGGCCGACTTGGAGGGAACCTTGTTGGGCAAAACCAAAGTGGCGATCGTCGGAGACACTTGGTAAGGAGATTGCTTTTTTTGCCTGCTTAACCGGTTTTTAAACAAGCACTAGCTTGTTTCTGTTGTGGAAAAATCTTTTATAATTCCCCTCCCCAGGACTTGGTGGGAGGGGACGAAGGGGAGGGGGTAAAAGCCTTATATGCAAAGGTTTGTCCCCTCACCTTTATCCTCTCCTACAAGGGGAGAGGAATTTAAGTAATAGAAGTGTCCTTTTCGCAACGATAATTAACTACAGTTTATTTTCCTCACATCCGTAGATTTTAAACATGATTTCCTTCCTGGGCGGGTTAAAACCGAAAAAGGGCTTGACCTTTCGCGGCCGTGGATTTAACCTTATGAATCGATTTGCGATCCAGTCCTCGCCAAATCAAATCCAAGGAGGAATTTTTGCATGAAGAAATGGATTGTTTTGACCGCCGCACTTGTCATGATTGCCAACGCCGCTTGGGCCGCGAAAGCCGCGGCCAAGACCACAGCTTCCAAACCGACACCGGTTCAAGCCTCGGCCTCCGCCGATGACAGCCTCACCGCCGCCCAACGGCAGATCGAGACCATGACGCCCGGCCTGGCTTATAACTTCAGCCTGGACGTTTCCCTCATTGACATGTACAACATGAATTTCGCCAACACCAACCAGACCAGTAGCTGGTATTATTACCCGGTTTACCGCGCGATCGTCACCGACGTTTTCCAACACGGTTTCGGCGTGACCGCCGACATCGAGAAGCCGGGTTATGCCGGTTTGACCTACCCCACCATCAAAGTCAATGAACTCTACGGCAAGTACAAGATGGGAAACTTCTACTATAAGTTGGGGCGGCAGATTTTCGGCGACCCGGACGATCTGATCCTCGGTTTGCAGTCGGACGCCGTGGCTTTCGGGATGAACTTGGAGAACATTGACCTGGAGTTCTTTTATGCACACAGCGATGTGGTGTCGGTGATCGGTACCATGGACGGCACCATTGGTTTGATTCCTACCTTTACTTTTTCTCCGAGCATGGGCCTGCGCGGGTACTTGTTGATTGAAACCCAACCCATTACCGTAACTTCCGGCGGCACGACCTCGGACAAAACCAATTCCATCATCTTCTTGGGCGCCAAATATTACGCCGACTTGGCCGTGGGCAGTAACGCCAGCATTGCGGTGGGCGCCCAACCGGCGATCCAGTTTGCGCTGGCCCAGGACGCGGCCGCCCGCAACATTGACGCCACCTCTTTCGGCATCAAAGCCGACGGCACGTTCAAAATGGCCGCCAGCCGTGATTTTGGTTTTAAAGCCGGCGCACACATGATTTTCACGGGCGGCGATCCGGATGTTGCACTCAACACCAAAGCCGGTTTTTGCAGCACCAACGAGTTGGTGGGTTCCGGACCGGGCTTGTTCGACAAAGTACAGGACGGCGCGGGACCGTATACGTTCGTGGACACGATCGGCAGCTCGAAGTTGCAACAGTATGCCGGTGTGTTTGCCTTCGGTTTGGATGCCGGCTTTGATGTTCTGGACAAAACGCTCCAACCCGGTCTGGCCTTGTGGTTTTACTCGGACACGGACACGGTCAGCAATGTCAAGAGCTCGTACATAGGCACGGAATTCGACGAGACCGTGGTTTATCATCTCAACGAGCATTTGTCCTTTTATCAGCAGTTGGGCGTCATGATGCCCAACCCCAGCTATCACTTGCCCACCGGTGGTACGGATCCGTCTTTGGGCATGGGCATGAAGTTCGTGTTGGGCACGAAGCTGGAGTTTTAATCACAGCGCAACGAGGTTACGCTACAAGCATGCGACAATATTTTATTAAAAACAGGTGAAACTCATGATGAAAAACAAAAAAGTACTGGCAATGATTTTGCTGGCGGGTTCCGTGGCGGCGCTTTCTTTGTCGGGTTGTTTTAAAAACCCGACCGATCCGTTCGGCTCGGGAGGCTCAGGCTCGGGTTCGGCGGGTATTACCAAAAATACCGGCGACACTCAGACCACGGCCATTTCCGCGGCCGCTTCACAGGTCAACCACCACGGGGTTTACCTGTCCGTGCTCAATCAGGCGGGGAACCCCATTCCGGCCAGTTATTTCCAAGGAGCAAACTTCCAGATCAATTACAACGGCACGACGGTGAAAAGCGGCTCCATTACGCTGAGCACGGCCTCGGGTTCGGGGCAGGCCATTTCCACCTCGTTGGTGCTGGACTATTCCGGCTCCATGAGCGGAGACATTACATCTCTGGAGACAGCCGCCAGCTCGTTCGTCAACAACATGCAAGCCGCGGACCGCGGGGAGATCATCAAGTTTGATGACTCGATCGTGGAAGAAAAAGCCTTCACTGCGGACAAGACCGCACTGTTGGCCGGCATCCACAGCACCGATTATTTCGGGGGCTCCACGGCTTTATATGACGCCATCTACATGGGCGTCACGCATACCGCGCACGAAACCGGGCAACGAGCCGTGGTGGCTTTTACGGACGGCGGTGAAAACGCCAGCACGTTCATTACTTCGCAAGCGGCTTTGATTACTGCGGCCAAAAGCAACGGGGTGCCGATTTTCACCATTGGTTTGGGGTCCGCCGATACCACCTCCCTGCAGGACATTTCGAGTCAGACCGGCGGGTTTTTCTACAACGCGCCCACCGCGGCCGACTTGACGACGATTTATCAGAAGATCGCGCAGGCGTTTACCAACACGGTCATTCTTTCCTGGCCCGGGTTTACCTACCAGTCCGGGGCTTTGCTCGTGATCCAGGTCACCTATATCTGCGCCACCGGAACCTATACGTCCACCATCAACGTAACGCTGCCGTAACCGCAGCGGGAGGGTTTTTATGAAAATCAAATCTACCGCAGTTGTCATCTTGGCGGTTTGCTTGGGCATGGGCGTTTCGGCACAGGCCGCCAAAGGCACGAAGGAAACCAAGCCGGCCAAGCGCATTCCGCAATTGATGCGTGAAGGCGGGTTTAAGCACAACACGGCCTCATGGACCACGGTCAGCACCCAAACCGACGACCAAGGGAAGGCCAAAACTTCCGAAGCCAAAATGTGGCTCTCGGGCGACAAATACCGCATGGAATCCAAGGATGAAAAAGGCAAGGTTATGGCCTTCTTGGACGACGGCAAAGACGTTTATATGTTGAATGTCAGCGAAAAAAAAGCCTACCTGTGGGGGCCGTCGGTTGAAAAAATGTTCGGGAACGTTTTAAACAGCGACATGGTGGCCGAGTCCGCCCGCCAACGCAAAGCGGCCAAGAAAGTCGGCAGCGAAAGCGTGGAGGGCAAGCCTTGCGATATTTATGCCTATAAAAGCACGGTTTCCTTTATGGACAACGCCGTCACCAGCGACGTCAAGGAATGGGTGTGGGCCAAGGAGAACTTCCCCTTAAAGAGTAAGGTGAACACGCCCAAACACGCCATGAAAATCGTGTTCATGACCACCGAGGTTCCGGCTTCCGAGAGCGTAAGCATGGTAAAAGATTTGGCGCTGGACAAACCGGTGGACGATGCGCTTTTTACCCTGCCGGCAGGCGTTAAAGTCGAGACTTTGGAAATGCCCGCGGGCATGAACGCTAATGCCGGGCAGGACGAAGGCGCTGCCGCCCGCGCCAAGACCTCCAAGGAAAAGTCCGGCAAGGGCGAGGCACAGAGCGAAGAACAACAGGACGGCCCGCCCCCTGCCGTTAAGGACATGCTTAAAGGACTTTTTTGATCTGAACTTTTTTCCCACAGCAAAAGGGGCGCGGGCCGCTTGCGGTCAGCGCCCCTTTTTTTTGAAAGCGTTTTAATTTTGGCCAATCTCAAAGGAGCGTTTTTATGCTGGTTGACGTGGCTGTGCCTGTGCCCGGTTTGCCGCCGCTGACGTATCGCGTGCCCGCAACCCTGGCGGTGGAGCAGGGCAGCCGCGTGCTGGTGCCTTTGGGGCGGAGAACCGTTTTGGGTGTGGTGGTAAAATTGCAGGCTTCGTCCCAACTCGCGACCGTCAAAGAGATCCTGCAAGCCCATGCCGCCGAACTGGCCCTGCCTTCCGATTTATTGGATTTGGGAAAGTGGATCGCGGAGTATTATCAGTGCACTTGGGGTGAAGCTTTGGGAGCCATGTGGCCGCCGCTGACCGTCTCCCTCAGAAAGTCCAAACAGAAACCGGATGTTTCTACGGCTGAGAGTCCAAGGGACAGCCCGCCGGTCTTGATGCAGCAGCAACAGGACGTGCTCGCGGCCGTTAAAGGCGCTTTGCAGGAAAACCGGTATGCCGGTTTTTTACTGCATGGTGTGACCGGGAGTGGGAAAACGGAAGTTTACCTGCAGGCCATGGAGCGCGCTCTGGAACAAAAGCGGGGCGCCATTTTGCTGGTGCCGGAAATCGCGCTCACGCCGCAAACTTGCCGGCGGGTGAGAGCCCGTTTCGGCAAGCAAGTGGTTTTGTGGCACTCGCAACTTGCGGCCGGGGAACGCGCGCGGGCCTGGAGCCGATTGAAAAGCGGCGAGGCCAACATTGCCTTGGGGGCGCGTTCGGCGGTGTTCGCCCCGGTGCGCAACCTGGGATTGATCGTGGTGGATGAGGAGTCCGAACCTTCCTACAAGCAGGAAGACGTGCCGCGCTACCACGCCAGGGACGTGGCGGCGATAAGAGCCCGGGCGGCGCAAGCCGTGCTGCTGTTGGGGTCCGCCACGCCTTCGGTGGAGTCCTATTACAACGCCCAACAGCAGCGCTATCATCTGCTGGGGTTGCCGGCGCGGGTGGACCATAAAGCCTTGCCGGAAGTCAAACTGGTGGACATGGCCGAGGTCTGGCGCTTGGAAGGGCGTTTGCCGCTTTTTTCCCAAGAACTTTTAAATGAACTGGACACGCGGCTGCAAAAAAAAGAGCAGAGTATTTTGTTTTTAAACCGGCGCGGGTTTGCTCCCGTGGTCATGTGCCCGGCTTGCCGCCACGTGATCACCTGTCCGGATTGCAGCACGGCCATGGTTTACCATCGCCAAGGCGGGGAAAAGCTGGTCTGCCATACCTGCGGCAAGCGTCAGAATCCGAACCCGGCCTGTCCGAAATGCGGCGCAGCCTGCGTGCGTCTGGCCGGAGCCGGGACCCAGCGGGTGGAGGAAGAATTGCAGGCGCATTTTCCCCGGGCGCGTCTTTTGCGCCTGGACATGGACAGCACACGGCAGCGGGGCAGTTTGGAAAAAACCCTGGACGCATTCGGACAAGGGGCGGCGGACATTTTGATCGGCACGCAAATGGTCGCCAAGGGCATGGATTTTCCCAACGTGACCTTGGTGGGCATTATTTCCGCGGACACGGCTTTGCATTTGCCGGATTTTCGCGCGCAGGAACGTACGTTTCAGTTGTTGGTGCAGGTGGCCGGCCGCGCCGGGCGCGGCGGCCGACCCGGGCTGGTGCTGGTGCAAACCCTGAACGCTTCCCATCCGATCATGGACTTGGCCCGGCGCCAGGACTATGTCGGATTTTTTGAACAGGAAATCGTCCTGCGCCGGGATTTGCA
>JAAXVQ010000338.1 GCA_013335425.1 Candidatus Firestoneibacteriota bacterium
CGTGCGGTTTTTGAAGTGCGCGGACAAAACCCAGGGCTTTGAGTTCCCCGGAGAGGTTTTGGGCCAATTGCTTGGCCGCGCCTTGCCGCCCCAGGGAAAGCCGGCGGGCCTTGGCGGAAAGTTCCTCGGCCAGGGCTTTTTCCTCGCGGGCCAATTGCTCCAATTTCTCGTCCTGATGCGAGAGCGCATCCAGCTCCGCGGCCGCCTGGTCGCGGTAAGCCAAAACCGCTTCTTCGTTGCCGCCGTATTTGCGGGCGAGTTTATGCAGCAGTTCCAGGCGCTCTTCCACGATTTCCAAACGGGCGGGGTCGGCCTCGAAACCGTCGGCATAGTCCAACAAACGATCCACGGCTTCCCCGACCTGCACCTCGGCGCCGCGCAGCAGGTCCACCCATTCGGCCAAGCGCGAGTCGAAACGCACCAGCGCCGTGAGCGCCTCGGCCGCCCGCCCCAACCCCGCGCGCACGGCCGTTTCTTCCTGCCTGTGCAGGATGTCCAGCACGCCCTGGAGCGTGGTCGCCAGACGTTCGGCATTGGCTAAGCGGCTGCGTTCTTCGGTCAGCTGCTCGTCCTCGCCGGGGCGTACGCCCGCCTCGTCAATTTCCTCCACCTGGAACTTCAACAAGTCAACCCGCCGCATGCGTTCGGCTTCGTCCAGCGACAGACGTTCCCGCGCCTCGCGGCTGGCCCGCAAACGCTCGTAAACGCCCCCCACTTCGTCGCGCAAACGCCCCAGGGAACCCCAGGCGTCGAGCAGATCGCGCTGACGGCTGCGGTGCAGCAGGGATTGGTGTTCGTGTTGCCCGTGCAGATCCACCAGTTCCTGCCCCAAGGCCTCCAGTACGGCCAGGGTGCTCAACCCGCCGTTTACCCAGCACTTGCCCCGCCCGGTCCGGGAAATCTCCCGTTTGACCAGCAAGGTTTTGTCGTCCCCGGCCGGCAAACCATGTTCGGCCAGCAGGGCCTCCACGCGCGGCAAGCGCCCCACGTCGAAAAGCGCCTCCACCGAAGCGCTCTCGCACCCGGTACGGATAATGTCAGCAGACGCGCGTTCCCCCAGCAGCAGCGAAAGCGCACCCAGTAAAATTGATTTGCCCGCGCCGGTCTCACCGGTGATGACCGTCAGCCCCGGTTCGGCCTGCAAATGCAGCTCAGGAATCAGCGAGACGTTGCGGACTTGCAGCTCCAGTATCATGCTTCCCTCTTGGCAAAAACGAAGAATTCGACGTTGCCGTCGGCCCCGGTCAGGTGGCTGCGCTCCACGCCCAACTTGACCAGCCCGTTGTCCTTGAGGCAGGCGGTTACGTTTTTGACCGCGCCTTCCTGAGCTTTGGGATCGCGCACGATGCCCCCCTTGCCGATGGCCGCCGGCCCCACTTCAAATTGCGGCTTGATCAATGCCAAAAAGCGCCCGGAGCGCACCTTCAGAAACAACGGCACCACGGGTATGATCTTGGTTAAAGAGATAAAGGAAACGTCCGCCACCACCAGGTCGAAAGGCCCCGGAAAATCCTGCGCTCGCAGGTAACGGGCATTGACGCCTTCGAGCACGGTCACGCGCGGATCGTTGCGCAAGTTCTGATGCAGTTGCCCCTTGCCCACGTCCACCCCCACGATGGCGGCCGCACCGTGCTGCAGCAGGCAATCCGTAAACCCTCCGGTGGAAGAGCCCAAATCCAGGCATTTAAAACCGTCCACGGTCACATGAAAATCCGCCAGCGCGCCTTCCAATTTGTCCCCGCCCCGGCTGACGAAACGGGCATGCCGCGAGTTGACCGCCAGATCAATGTCCTTGGGCACCAGATGCCCGGGCTTGGTCAGGCGGTGGCCTTCGGAAACAATTTCCCCGGCCATGATGGACGCATGCGCGCGGGTCCGGTTCAGCGCCAAACCGCGCTCCACCAACAATTGATCCAGGCGCATTTTACCTGATTTGGTGACTTTGCTTATCTCTTCCAACTACCCGCCTCCTAAGGCAATCATCAAAACAAGCAAACTTCCATCCGCAGATTACGCAGATGACACAGATGGCGTCATAATACGTTTAAAAAGTATAATTTTCAAAAAGTTTTTATCTGCGGCCATCTGCGTCATCTGCGGATAGCCTGTCTTTTGCAGTTCGCCCTTACTTCTTTCTTTTGAGTAAAGCGAGGCATTGCCGGGCAATGCCTTCGGCGGTTAAGCCGTATTTTTTCCACAATTGGGGAACGGTCCCTTGCTCCACAAAACAATCCGGCAAACCCATGCGCGCAAACGCGACGTCGGAGAGCAAACCGGCGGACTCCAAAAACTCCAAAACCGCGCTGCCGAAACCGCCGGCGAGCACATGATCTTCAATGGTCAGCAAGGCGCGGGTGGAACCCGCCAGGCGACGGATCAAGGCTTCGTCCAAGGGTTTCACCGACCGGGCATCCACCACCGCCACCTGAAGCTTGTGCGCCCGCAGTTTGGCGGCGGCTTCCAGGGCGGGTGCGACCATTGGCCCCAAGGCCAGAATGGCCAGATCTTTTCCCGGTTTGAGCAAAAGCGCACGCCCGGGAAAAATCGGCTTGGGCGTGCCGACAGGCGGCTGCGCCGCGGCCATCCCCCGGGGATAACGCAAGGCCACGGGCCCCGGGCTGCGCAGGGCGGCCAAGAGCATGCCCGAAAGCTCCTGGGCATTGCTGGGCGCCATGATCCGCAAGTTCGGCAAATGCCGCAGGTACGCCAAATCAAAAACTCCGTGATGGGTGGGGCCGTCTTCCCCCACCAACCCGGCGCGATCCACGGCGAAAACCACGGGCAAGTTTTGCAAGCACACGTCGTGAAAAATCTGGTCATACGCGCGTTGCAGAAAGGTCGAGTAAATGGCCACCACCGGGCGCAGACCCGCAGCCGCGAGCCCGCCGGCCATGGTGACGGCATGGCCTTCGGCAATGCCCACGTCGAAAAATTGCTGCGGCAGCTTTTGCGAAAACTCTTCCAGCGCCGTGCCGCCGGTCATGGCCGCGACCACGGCCACCACCTTGGGATCGCGCTTGGCCGCCGTCAGCAGTGTCCGGGCGAACGCCTGCGAAAAAGTGAACCCGCCCCCGGCCTCGCGTTCGCCGCTCTCGACGTTGAATTTGGAAATGCCGTGAAAATCCTCGGGGCTTTTTTCCGCCGGCGCGTACCCCTTGCCTTTGCGGGTCTTTACGTGGAGCAAAATCGGGCCGGAGAGCGACCGAACCCTCTCG
>JAAXVQ010000023.1 GCA_013335425.1 Candidatus Firestoneibacteriota bacterium
GCTGTGCTCGACATTGCCTCGGCTACGATCACGCAGATCCTGCCGCTCGGCCTCAAGGATCACAGCCGCGGCCTGCCCCGGCTGACGGCCTACGCGTGGCAGGATCGCCCCGTGCTCGGCCAGGCGCCTTCGGCGTTGGCCGGCACTGAGGACGCTGCATTCGCGGCGCTGCCCGAGGCCCCCGCCGGCGTGCAGATCAACCTGGGCGGTTTCTCCGGCCTCTTTTTCGAGGGCAAAACCCCCGCGGGCACGCTGAAATTCATCACCCACACCGACCGCGGGCCGAACGGCGAGCCGACTGATCTCATCTCCTACATCCCCGGCAATGAGCGACCCTTCCCGATGCCGAAGTTCCAGCCCGAGCTCGTCCGCTTCGAGCTGAACCCGATAAGCGGCGCCTTCGCTATCTCGGAACGCATCGGCCTGACGCAGCCGGATGGCGTGAAGATGACCGGTTTGCCCAATCTGCAGGCCGGCGCCCAGGGCACCGCCTACACCGACGAAATTCCGATCGACCTCTTCGGCAACCAGCTCGCCAACCGGCCGCTGGGCATCGATCCCGAGGGCATCGTCGTCGCCCCGGACGGCACGTTCTGGATGGTCGAGGAATACCGACCGGCCATCCTGCATTTCGATGCCACCGGCAAGCAGTTGGCCCGCTACATCCCGGAAGGCACCGCTGCTGCGGTGGGCGCGCCCGTCGGGACTTTCGGCACGGAGTCGCTCCCGGCAGTCTTCGCGCAGCGCCGCGCCAATCGCGGCTTCGAGGGCATCGCGCTGGGGGGCGGCAAGCTGTACGCCTTCATCCAGAGCGCGCTGGACAACCCGGATTCCGCCGGCGATACCACCTCCCGAGCGTCCCGCAACCTCCGCATCGTCGAGTTCGACACGACCAGCCTGACGGTGACGGCTGAATACCTCTACAACCTGCGTGACATCAGCGGCGCAGGCAGCGCTCGCACCGACAAGATCGGCGATGCGACGGCGCTTGGCAATGGCCGCTTCCTGGTCATCGAGCGGGACGACCGCCTCGGCACAGACGCCAATAAGCTGATCCATGAAATTGAGTTCATTGAAATTACGCCTCCACAGCCAAAGGCGGTTGAAGCGGAAAAATCCCAGGGCATGCTGGGGCGTCTTTTCCACAAAAGCATGCAACGGCGCTTCCTGCCGGCTTTAAGCGCACCGCTTATCGGCAAAGACGCTTTCACCAAGATTACCGGTCCCAGCGCCGCGCCCAAAGACACCGTGCGCCTGGTCTCGCATTCCGCGACGAACGTCAAAGACGTCATTCCGCCGGGTTGGCTGCAAAATGAAGGCTCAAAAATTTCCGTGAAGATGAAGCCGGGCAAGGGGATCAATTTGAATCAAACCGGGCGGCTTTCCTTGGGGGAGGAACACGCTTCGCTGTTGGGAAACAGCCGTCTGCTCTCCAACGCGCACGGCGGCGTGGGCAGCGGATTGATTATGCGCAGCGGCGCCAGCGCCGAATCATTGCTTAAAGAAATTCAAAAAAGCAAAGGGGCGGGGTTGGCGGCCGGCGGCGGCAGCGGCAAGGGCGGTTTCAAGGATGCTTATGCCATCAGCGGAGAGATTCAATCCCGCAAGATTTTGCGCGTGGAAATGCCGGTTTATCCCGCCTGGGCCGAGGAACAAGGCATTGAGGCGGAAGTGACGCTGCAGGTAAGGGTGGAACCCGACGGGTCGGTGGTGGCGACGAGTATTTACGTGCTTAAGACTTCCGGCTATGCGGAGTTGGACCGGTTGGCGAAAGAGGCCTTAAGCCGCTGGTTTTTTGGTCCCTTGGATAAAAAGAAAAAACAGCGGGATCAAACCGGAGAAGTCCGGTTCACCTTCCGTTTGAAACGAGGCTGACGGATGAAAAGCGCGTTTTGGTGGGGGCTAATTTCCGCCATGGCAATATCCGGCACTCTGTGGGGCGCTTCGAACCCCGCCCCGTCAACCTCCCCGACGGATAAATCCGGAACCGGGGACGCCGTGGTGTTCAATGAAGAAACCATGTCCGTGACGGACAACCGTCCTTTGCCCGCTCCCGGCGAAAGCCGTTTGGACCGTCCCTTGTTGGAGGATTTAAGCCGCCCATCAAAAAAAGTCATGGGCAGCCTGCCTCTTGAATTGATCAACGCAAACGAAAACGCCGGCCGCCGTTTGGAGAGCCGGATGCCGGTGGAGCCTTGGCTGGGGGTGCTGGCCAAACCGCCCATCGTGAACGTTTCTTCCAACCTGGAAAAAGGCAACTCCGTGAAAGAATGGCGGTTTTCAATCATGGACGATGCCGGCCATATGCTGTGGACGCAGCAGAAGAAAGGTTCCCTGCCCGTCCATTTAACCTGGGACGGTCAGGTCACCCAAGGCGGCGTGATCGACGTTGACCGGTCGTTTTTCTATACCGTGGGCGCCATCGACGAGGGCGGGAACCCCATTTTTTTCAGCGGGCCTCCGCAAATTCTTTCGGCGGTTGCTTTTCCCCAAGGCGACCGGCTGCTCTTGCGTTTCCTGGCCAATGCGGTTTTCCAACCCAAGTTGGAAGGGGTATTTACGGAAAACGGAACAGCTTTGATGCGCGCCGGACTCAACGAAATTTCCCAGGGGCATTACCGTTTTTTCCGCATTACCGTCTATGCCAACAATGAAAAATTGGCCGATTTGCAGGCCGCGGCGGTGCGGCGCTACTATATGCGCGAATTCACGCTGCCGCAAGACGCCTTTACCCTCCAACATGAAATCGTCAACGACCGTTTTAAGGTGGAAATCCTTTGCCTGCCTTAGGCGGGTTATGGCGTTTTCCCCGCGCCAGTGCTTGGTTCCCGATCATCGCCGTTATGTGGGGTTTCTGCCCTTGGGTATTTGCCGCGCCGAACCTTTACTTGGGGCAAGCGCTGCGGGAACCCAGCACCCATTGGCTGCTCTCGGATTATTTGGCGGTCTCGAAAGGGGCGGGCGGAAACTACGATTGGGGGGAGGCCGACCGATTGGTTCTGGGCGCCCAACAGCACGGTTTGAAAATACTGGCGCGCATTTATCTGCAATCCCCAGGCCCGGTGATGCCGGCGGATTACACGCAGGCGCTGACTGCCGCCGTGGCGCGTTATAACGGTGACGGCAGCCGGGATATGCCCGGTTTGCGTTATGCGGTAACGGATTGGATTGTGGACGCGGCGTTTTACGCCCGTTTTGTGGATTCGGAAGATCCCAAGGTCATGGCGGAATTTGCGGCTGCCGCCTACCGGGCAGTTAGAGCCGTCGACCCGCAGGCCAGGGTGGTCATTGCGGCCGGCGCTTGTGAACCCCGGGAGCATGCCGGTCCCGTTTCACCCGCCGGCTATCAGGAAAAATTTTTCCGGCAGCTCGGGCGGTGTTTGGCCGATCTGCATCCGCAAAATTTGGTCCTGGGCTTTGATTTGGCGGCGGACTTGGGCGCTTATGAACAGCTTCCGGCCTTGGCGGATTTTTGGCTCTCCCAACTTAAACAATCCGGGTTGAACGGAACGCAACTTTGGGTCTTAAGCCTGGCCTTGCCCAAAACGTCCGAAGTCGAAGATGCCGCGGAAATTTTAAAATTACATTTGGTCGGTTCGGCCGCAGGCCTGGAAATGATGTTTTTCCTAATCCCGCTGCCGCCCAACGCCCTGGACGGCGATTTGGAGGCGGCGCGTTTAAAAGCGCAGCGTGCGCAAGGCGGCGTTTTCGCAGACGAAGTGTTTCAACGGGCCGCCTCCCTGGTCGGGTGGACCGATTGGCAAAAGGTCAGCCTGGAGGCGGGTCCCAAGCGTTGGCAGCTGACCTTTTCAGGCAATTCGCAGAATAACCTCGTTGCCTGGATGCCCCACCCGGCGGAAAACGGAGAATATTGCGTTGAAACCCCCGTCGTGACGGGGAAGGCGCGGGTCGAACAGATGATTCCGGAAAAACGTTTTACGACCACAATTGTGGAAATCAAAGACGGTAAGGCATGCTTGGCGGCATCCGCCTATCCCGCGTTCATCCAAGTTGAAAAAGGGGCGGATGACTGCAAGTGCCATAATCAGCACCCTTAAATTGATCCCCGGTCTTGTTGGTTTTTCCCATCGTTAAAAAAATATCCGGGCCTGCCTGTCGGAGACGGTTGCTTCAATTTTTCCGGAGACGCCATTTGCGTTTCGCAGCCAAGCATACTATAATTTTTCGATCGTTGCCGGCAGGTTGCGCAGGCGTAGAGGCGACGGCCGGAACCAAGAAGAAACTCGGGAGGACGATACGTGGCCATTAAACTTTTAACTTATGACAAGATGGCTCAATGCGAGACTCTGGTCATCGGAGTTTTTTCCGATAAGAAAATGAACGTCACAGGGTTGCCGAAACACGCCGAAGCCCTATTGCAGCGCCTGCAAACGCTGGGCGACATTGCGGGGAAATCGGGGGAAATTCACGTACTTTATCCGGAAGGACCGGGGCCCCGGCGCCTGATCGTATGCGGCTTGGGTGAATCCGTCCGCCTCGGGTCGGCGGAAATCAGCAAAGCCCTCGGACGCGCCGTTAAACGCGCTCAGGCGCTCAAAGCCAAAGACGCGGCTTTGGCCGTAGACACGTTTGCCGGCAAACTGTTGACGCCCGAACGGATGGCGGAAACGGCAGCACTGACGGGCGTCTTGGCCATGTATCAGTATCAGGAAATGAAGTCACTTCCGGCTTTGGGAGACCGGGTGACCTTCCCGCGTCTGTATTTGGTAAGCCGCAACCCTGCCGCCATTTCCCGGGCTGCGGATGCCGGCGAGGTCATAGGCGAAGCGGTCAATTACGCGCGGACGCTCGCCAACCGGCCGGGCAATAAACTCTATCCGCAAAAACTGGCGGAAGAAGCCCGGGCCTTGGCGCGTCGTCACGCCCAGCTTGGCGTCAGCGTCATGCTCAGTGCGCAACTGGCGAAGACCGGTTTCGGCGCCTTGACGGCCGTGGGCGGAGGCAGCGCTCATCCGCCGGTATTAATCGAGCTTAAATACCGTGGCGGGAAACTCAAGGATGCGCCCGTGGTTTTGGTCGGCAAGGGCATCACGTTTGATGCGGGCGGGATTTCTTTGAAACCTCCGGCAAAAATGGAAGACATGAAATTTGATATGTCGGGCGGCGCTGCCGTGCTGGGCATCTTTAAAGCCGTGGCGGAATTAAGGCTGCCTGTGAATTTGGTGGGGATCATTCCGGCTGCGGAGAACCTGCCTTCGGGGAGCGCCTGCCGTCCGGGGGACGTGGTGAAAAGCTTATCGGGTCAGACCATTGAAATTATCAATACCGATGCCGAAGGGCGTCTGATTTTGGCCGATGCGTTGACCTATGCGCTTCGGCATAAACCGGCGCAAATTATCGATATGGCCACCCTGACCGGTGCGGTTGTCGTAGCCCTGGGAAATGCCGCCAGCGGTTTAATCAGCAACCATGAGGCCTTGGCAGCCGAGCTCCAAGCCGCCGGGGAACTATCGGGTGAAAGAACTTGGCGGCTGCCCTTATGGGATGAATATCGCGAACTGCTTAAAAGCGAAGTGGCCGATATGTCCAACATGGGGAGCAAGCCCGGCGCGGGTACGGTGGTGGGGGCGGCGTTTTTGGAGAAATTTGTGGAGGCCACTCCCTGGGCGCATTTGGATATCGCGGGCACGGCTTACGGCGACGCCGGACCGGTTTTTGCCAAAGGCGCCACGGGAGCGGGTATCCGCCTTCTGGTGCAGTGGTTGCGGCAAAGAAAAGCCTGATCCGATTTTAGTTGTCGGCGAAAGCCGCCCGGACAACGCCGGCGTAGGACAATATTTCTGATGGAAGAAGGGAAATCAACATGGTATTGCCTGATCATCTTATCCGCAAACTGGCCCGGGAAACCGGCATGATTGAGCCCTGCGCCGAACCCACTTCCGGCGGGGTCATTTCCTTCGGGATTTCCTCCTACGGTTATGACATGCGCGTGGCCGACGAATTCAAAGTGTACCGGCCGCAGGCGGGGCAGAGCGTGGACCCGAAAAAATCACGCCCCGAAGATTTTGAGGATTTTCAAGGCAGCGTGCTTTTGTTGCCGCCCCAAACTTTCTGTTTGGGACGGTCGGTCGAACGCTTTCGCATTCCGCGCAACGTGATTACCGTTTGCACGGGGAAATCCACCTATGCCCGCTGCGGGGTCTTGGTCAACGTAACGCCGCTGGAACCCGAGTGGGAAGGGCATGTCACCATGCAGATAGTCAACACGACTCCCGTGCCCGTAAAAATTTATGCCCACGAAGGCATTGCCCAGGTACTGTTTCTGCAAAGCGAGCAATTGCCTCAAATTTCCTATGCGGACAAAGGCGGCAAGTACCAAGGCAGCCAAGGCATAACCCTGGCTAAGACCTAGACCCACCCTTGACCGGGGAGGGGGTTCCAATCTGTCGGTTAAAAAGGAGTTTTGGCATGACCCAACCCGTGGTGCAATGGGCACCCTTAACCCATATGCCTCTGGCAGCCGTCTACACGCGCCTGGGGTATCGCGCGGGTTATTCGGATAAAACGGTCATTCAGGCCGAATACGAAGCCTTGCTGAAACACTGGGTGGCAACCACCCGGGTTCGGATATTTTACCTTTTTCAACCGTTCGGGGTAGAAAACGGGATTTGCCGCCTGGGAGCACATGCGTTTGCCAGCCGTTTGATCGCGGAACGTTTTGCCCGTGCTTCCCGTACTCTGCTTATGGCCGCCTCCGCCGACCCGGCGGATTTTGAAAAAATCCAAAAATTTTCCGAAGCCGGTGATTTGAAAACTTCCGTAGTTCTCGATGCCGTACTTTCGGAAAAAGTCGATTTTGCTTTGGATTTTTTGGAGACCGAACTTAAGGTGCAGTTTCGCCGCGAAGGGCAGTTGTTGGGGGCGCGTTTGTCATGCGGTTATGGTGATTTTAAACTTGAAAACCAACAGGTTTTGTTTGAAACCCTGGGGTTGGCGAATTACGGCATCACCTTGGACGAACGCTTCATCCTGCATCCGGAAAAAACCGTGACCGCGCTGGCGCCGATTTACGCTTCGAATTAAACAAAATCGCGGCATCGTTTGAAGGAATAATAAAAAAAAACGGCCCGTGAGGGCCGTTTTATTTTTAAGCTCAGTTACCGACGCGAAATAACTTAAGCGTTTTTGGTAACGTTGGCCGCTTGCGGGCCTTTGGGGCCGTCGATGATGTCGAATTCAACAACATCGCCTTCGCCCAAGCTTTTAAAGCCGTCGCCTTTGATGGCGGAAAAATGCACGAACACATCCTTGCCGCCTTCATGCTCCAAAAATCCGAAACCTTTCGCATCGTTAAACCACTTCACTTTTCCTTGCACCATGAATCTCGTTCCTCCCAAATTGGTAGTACAGCTAGATTCTGCCGAAAACGGCTGAATCCTGTAATAACCTTAACCTTTTTTAAGCCATCTGTACAACATTGTTTTGGTTATTTTTGTCCGACTTGTGCCGGGTTCCCCAGGCACCCACAGCATCTGGTGTGCCAGGAGGCGGGAAACGGGTAAACAATCAAGCGCAGGGCAAAATTCATGACATCAGGGGTAAAACCCGGAATGCTTGGGGCAGGATATCCGAACCCCCGGGCCCTTAGCGCCAGGGTGATTTATTTTTCCGCAATAAAAATAAATTGGCAGCCGTTTCCCAAATAGCCGAAGCCCGGGCTATAGTAGAGCAGCATCTGTGCTTGCCGAAATCCCGCCCGCCGGCAAGCCGGCAGCAGATCCCAGCCGAAGTCATGAAATACCAGGCAGGGACCGTGATATTCCGCGGGCAGCAGGAGTTTAACCGCATTATGTTCCAGGCGGGCGCGGGGCGAGGTTTCGTCCCGATTAGTATAAAAAGGGATGGAAAAAATCAACTTTCCCTTTTCCCGCAACACGCGCGCGGATTCTTCCAAAGCACGTTCATAAACTGGAACATGTTCTAAAACATCGTTCGATACGATGACATCCAGCGAAGCGTCCGCGAAGCTTAAATTCATCGCATCTTCATGCCGGATCCCGTTGATCAAGCTTCCGGGTTGGGCCGCAAAGCCCAAATACTCGCTGCCGATGAGGGCGGTGTTTGACAGCCGACTCGCGGCCCAGCGATAAAACGGCGTGGTTTGTTCAAAGAGATAAACCGCAGGGGTGGGGGCCAAGACCTTCAATGCGCATTTAAGATAAGTCATCACCCAACGTTGGCGGTTATTCAACAAGCAGGAGGGACAGACCAGGCGTTCGCGGTAATTGGGGGTTTGTTGATCGGAAAAATTCCAATCCATATAAAATAAGGTTTGTTTTTCACAAACTTCGCAAAAACCCGGAACGGCCCATTGCTTTTTTCCCCGACCGAAGGCGGAGAATTTTTTCTCCAGGTCAAGCCGGGGCGACTTAACCTGGGTTATATAGTCGTTGAACTCATTTTGGGTAGTGAGGTTTTTAATTTCCAGCGAGGCGTTTTTTCCCGGTTGCATCCGGGTCATCCGAGAATCCAAAATGGAAATCATGCCCACCCTCCCGGTTCCGCTTCCCGGCGTTAAGCCGCTTTAAAGGCCGCATGCCTTTAGTAACGGTTGAAATGGAGCTCCGCCGTAGAGAAAATTTTATTTTTAAAGGACAGGAGGTTGATAAAAATCGGAGGGGGAAGGTTTCAATAGCGCGGAAAAGACCGATCCACGCCGTCCCTTCTGGAAGGGAAGCGTGGATCGGTTAAAAGGTGCCGTTGGTCCGGTGGTTTAAGGTACAAACCCTAGATCAGGTCCGGGAAATATTGATCCAAGCAATTGGCGCAGACCGAATGCAGGGTTTTGATATCCGGGTGTTCCACCAAAGACGGCACCCAGTCCCAACGTTCGGGATCGGCCTGGTTTTTTACCGTGCGGCAATGGCAGCACTGTACCACGAACCCGTCGGCATTGCGGTATTTGGGGCCGAAGGCATATTTCATGCGGTTGATCTCGCCGGTGACCACCAAGTGATTGGTAATCACCAGTCCGCGCCCTGCGGGCAGCGGGTAGGCAATCTGGTGGAAAAGGCGGTACTGGTTGGGGGAGGAACATTCATAATCCTGGTCAAAACGATCGCCGGTTTTCAGTGCCTGGGAATAGCCGTTCACGTAATGCGTACGGATTTTTTCGGGAAAAGCCGCTGTAATGGATTTCCCCAAAGGATATTTTTCCAGGACCGAGGCCCCGTTATTGTTCAAAGCGAAAGTTTCCCAGGCGGGATTATAGGCTTTCAGATTCATTTGTTCGTCTACGACATAAACGACGTCCTCGGATTGGGTTAAGGCATTAAGGTCCAGGTGGTCAACATAAGCGCGGAAAGTGGGGTCGATTTGCATGGGAACTCCTCCTGGAAGGCGGTAAACAGTTCCACGGTGATCCAAATTAATTTTATCCCGCGGGTCATGGCCAATAGCAGTGACCTGAGTGATTTTGCGGAAAAATGCAGGTCGTAGGCTTGCCATCGGGCCAACTACCACCTTACATGACTATTTTAATTCCAAAACCACGTTTTGGCAAGTTATTTGTTAGATTTTGGGAAGCGACAGATCGTGCTGCGAAGAGAGATGTTCTCAATAAAGTCTGTTCTAAAAAAGCTGTGCAGGCCATCTTTGAAGGGCGCGGAGGTTGGGTCAAAGTTACGGAGCCGTCAGCCAATCCTCGGCTTCTTCCCTAGTTTTTAAAAAGCGGAAAATTTTGGCATTAAGCGCCGTTACAGCCAGATTGGCCAGGATCCGATGCAGCGGGCTGGCGCCGATGAGGGCGATTTTTTTTACCAGGTGTTTGGTTCGGCCGCTGACTTCGCGTTGGATTGCGGCTATTTCCTTGGTCAGTAGGCTGTTTTCGATATTAACCAACAGCAGGATGTCGTTTTTACCCATGCCGATGATGGCCTCTTGACTGCCGAGTATGGCGGATTTATATTCTTCGTCTTTCAAGCGGGAATAATCGACATAAAGAATATCATGCCCTTTGTGGGTCAGGGAGGTAATACGCGGGTGCATCGTGATCATCTGCCTTGTTTAAGACGTCAGCGTGAATTCCCGACGCAGGACGTTTAACCTTCTTGCGGCAATCGGAAATTCCCCTACTCAAGTATAACATTTTTTTTGAAAAACCGGATTGAAAAAGGATGCTTCGGGCCGCGACCGAGACGGCTCCGGCGCGTTATTCCCAGCTGATGTCGAATTGACAATGGGCGGCATGCTCGGAACGGCAATGGATTTCACGTCCTGCGGCGTTTTTTCCCCCCGAGCGTTCGATGGTGAGTAAAATGCCGCCCAGCACGGAATTGCAAAAAGTCTTTCCGGGAAGGAAATCATCTGAAACGGAGATGAGCAAGTGACGGGCGGAAACGTCCAAAATTTGCATGGTCTCCCGGTCGAAATAACGTTTCCATAAAAGGGGTGCCTTGGAAAGAATGTAGCCGGTGTTGAGGATATCAAGAAAAATCTTATAAATGCCGCTTAACCCGTCGGCAATGACTTTGCGCCCGATTTCCAATCCGATAATGGGATTGCCGGCGGAGAGCTCCTCGGCAATGGCGTTGAGCAAATGATTATAGGCCGAAAGCGGATACCAATCTCCGGCTAAAATGAGCCCGGTAAACAGCGCGCCTTCTTCCGGCGTGAGGCGGGAGATGATTTTGTCCCATAAGGGCTTGCCTCCCCGGTTGCGCACAAAATCTTCCACGGATTTAATGCATGAGCCTTTGATATTTGAAGTGGCGCCGGGCATTGGAAATGCCTCCCTGGGTTCCAGCTTTTTGGGTTCTGGGACGCTGATGGATTTTTAAGGAGCGATCTCCCTGAAAAACCTGCCAGTTCTCATTCGGATTGATGTCCCTCCGTTGAGAAGTGTTTGCGCCGGTCTGAGTATAGCTCACTGTCCGCCGGACTTCAAGTAAACGCTGAGTCGGGAAGCGCAAACCCGGCACTTTGCTGGCAAACCTATTCCAGGCGCAGAGCGCGCATGGGGCAGAACCCAACGCAGGCTCCGCAGTCCGTGCATTTCATCGCATCTACGGTGGGGGCGGCATAACCCTTTTGTTGCAACGCCTCGACCGGGCACACTCTGACCGATGGACAGGCATGCGATTGGGGACAACGTTCCTGCAGAACACGCACTGACATAACGCACCTCGCTTTTGACCGGCCCGCTGCGCGAGCGGTATTCGGCCTGTAAGAATTTGCGACAGAAACAAATCGGATATTTTGCTAGCCTTGCATGTCCAGTATATAACAATATCGTTATATGTCAATAATATTATTTATAAGCATGAAAAAGACGCGGCTGTTTGGGAACGGCTGCGAAAAGGGGGAGGTTATTTCTGTTTTTTTTCGACTTTGGCCCAGGTGTCCTTCAAACCGACGATCCGGTTGAAAACCACCCGGCCGGGTTGGGAGTCCGGGTCTACGCAGAAATAGCCTTGGCGCAGAAATTGATAACGTTCACCGGACTGGGCCGACGCCAGCGCGGGTTCGACTTGGCATCCGGTCAATAGGGTCAGGGAATTGGGATTCAAATTCACCGTAAACGGTTGGCCTTCGGAGACGTTGTCGGGATTGGGCTGGGTGAAAAGATGCTCATACCAGCGGACTTCGGCTGCGACGGCGTGGCGCGCCGAAACCCAGTGCAGCGTGCCCTGTACTTTGCGGTTGTCGGGTGTGCCGCCGCCGCGCGATTCCGGATCGTAAGTGCAATGCAGTTCGGTAATGTTTCCCGACGCGTCCTTGACCACGCTTTGACAGGTAATATAATAAGCGTGTTTCAAACGGACTTCCTTGCCCGGCGAGAGGCGGAAGTACCCTTTGGGCGGGTCTTCGCGAAAATCTTCCTGCTCGATGTAAAGCGTCCCCGAGAAGGGCAATCGGCGTTTGCCGGCGTCGGGGTTTTCGGGGTTGTTTTCGGCTTCGAATTCCTCGACCTGGTTTTCGGGGTAGTTGGTGATGACCACCTTCAGCGGTTTTACCACGCCCATGACCCGCAGCGCGTTTTTGTTCAGGTCTTCGCGGACGTAGTATTCCAGCATTTCAATTTCCACGGTGCTGTTGGTCTTGTCCACGCCGATGCGGTCGCAAAAATTGCGGATGGCCTCGGGCGGATAACCGCGCCGGCGCATGCCTGAGAGGGTGGGCATGCGGGGATCGTCCCAGCCGTTGACGAAATTTTCCTTCACCAACTGCAAAAGCTTGCGTTTGCTCATGACCGTATAAGTCAGGTTTAAACGCGCAAATTCTATTTGTTGGGGATGGCAGTCGATGGTGATGTTGTCCAAAAACCAGTCGTAGAGGGGACGATGATCCTCAAACTCCAGGGTGCAGATGGAGTGGGTGATGTGTTCCAGGGCGTCGGAAATGCCGTGCGCGAAATCGTACATGGGATAAATATGCCATTTGTCCCCGGTGTGCGGGTGGGCGGCGTGTTTAATGCGGTAAATCGCCGGGTCGCGCAGGTTGATGTTGGG
>JAAXVQ010000339.1 GCA_013335425.1 Candidatus Firestoneibacteriota bacterium
CTTTGACCCCTGGATTTTTTGAAGTTCCCTGAATTTCTTGAACTCCAGGAGTCATCACCTAACGCCCACTAGTTTTGAAGACCAGTCGCACTATGCACTTTCGCACCCACGAAGGGATTGCCCATGTTTGAACTTCTTGCCAAACGCCTTATCGCCCCACAGGTCTGGCGGTTCACACTCCGCGCTCCCGGCTTGGCTGCCAAACGCCAAGCCGGGCATTTTTTGATTTTACGCCCTACAGCTGATTCCGAGCGTATCCCCTTAACCATCGTCTCCTCAGATCCGGTTGCCGGCAGTGTGGACATCATCTTCCAAGTGGTGGGTGCCACCACCCGTGCGCTGGCGGCCATTCCTGAAGGCGGAACCATCCACGACGTGGCTGGGCCCCTGGGACACCCTACGCATATTGAAAACTACGGCACGGCCGTAATGATCGGCGGCGGCGTGGGCATTGCACCTTTACTGCCCATTGCCCAAGCCTTCCATGCCCAAGGCAACCGCCTGCTTACTATTTTAGGCGGACGTTCGCAGGAATTCCTTATCCTGGAAGATGATCTAAAACCCGTCAGCGATTCGCTCTTGATCGCCACAGACGACGGTTCCCGCGGACAAAAAGGTTTAGTGACCGATGTATTACGGACCCTGCTGGAAAAAGAAAAAATCAACTTGGTGATGGCCATCGGCCCCGTGGTCATGATGAAAGCCGTGGCCGAAATGACGCGCCCGCTGAAAATCAAGACCATGGTAAGTCTTAACCCCTTGATGATCGACGGCACGGGCATGTGCGGCGTTTGCCGCTGCAAGGTCGCGGGCAAGACCCGCTTTGCCTGCGTGGAAGGACCGGAATTTGACGCCCATGAGGTGGATTTCGACTCTATCCGTCGTCGTTTGGGCATGTTCAAGGCCGAGGAACGCAAACGCATGGACGCGGGGAAGGTAGCCTGATGTCGCCCTTAAACCTCAACCGCGAAAAAATGCCTTCCCAAGAACCGCTGGTTAGAGCCCGCAATTTTGAAGAAGTCAACTTGGGGCTTTCTCCGGAACAAGCCCGGCGTGAAGCCGAACGTTGTTTGCTCTGCAAAAAACCAACCTGCGTGACCGGCTGCCCGGTCCACATCAATATCCCGCATTTCATTCAGGCTATTCTCGAAAATCACGAAGACGAAGCCGTACGCCGCATCCGCACGGACAACTCGCTGCCCGCCATTTGCGGACGGGTTTGCCCCCAGGAAACGCAGTGCGAAGAGGCTTGCGTACTCAACAAAAAAGGCGCTCCCGTGGCTATCGGCGCACTAGAACGCTACGTAGGGGACTATGCCATCCGCGCCTGCGTCTTGCCCGACATGTCCCGAGTGGTTTCGCAAAACAAAAAAATTGCCGTGGTCGGCAGCGGTCCCTCGGGTTTGACCTGCGCCGGGGAACTGGTTAAATTGGGCTACCAAGTCACGGTTTTTGAAGCTCTGCACGAACTCGGCGGAGTGTTGGCTTACGGCATCCCGGAGTTTAGGCTGCCCAAGGAAATGATCGTCCGCTGTGAAATTGACACGCTCCGCCACATGGGCGTCGAATTCATCACCAACGCCGTCATCGGCAAACTCAACACCGTGCCCGAACTTCTGGCCGCGGGTTTCGCGGCCGTTTATGTGGCCACCGGCGCCGGGTATCCCTCATTTATGAATATCCCGGGGGAAGACCTAAATTACGTGTACTCGGCCAATGAATTTTTAACCCGCGTGAACCTCATGCAGGCCTTCAAGGGCGAGGCCTCCGCCACGCCGTTGGTCGTGGGCAAACGTGTGGCGGTCATCGGCGGCGGCAACACCGCCTTGGACGCGGCCCGTTCGGCCCTGCGTCTGGGAGCTGAGAAAGTTTTCCTGGTCTACCGCCGCTCCGAAGCCGAGATGCCCGGGCGTTTGGAGGAAATTCATCATGCCCAGGAAGAGGGAATTGACTTCCAACTTCTGACCCTGCCTTTGGAATACCTAGGGAAGGAAGACGGCTCAGTGCGCGCCATGCGCTGTGTGCGCATGGAACTCGGTGAACCCGACGCTTCCGGCCGACGTAAACCCGTCCCCATAGCCGACAGTGAGTTCGAGTTCCAGATTGACTCGGCGGTGGTGGCCATCGGCACACAGGCCAATCCCATCATCGCCCAAACCACCCCCGGGCTGCAAACCAATCCCCGCGGCTACATTGTGGCCAATGAATCCGGCGAAACCAGCCTGCCGCGCGTTTATGCCGGCGGCGATATTGTCAGCGGCGCGGCCACGGTCATACTCGCCATGGGCGCCGGACGTCATGCGGCCCAAAAAATTCATGCTGCTTTAAGCGGCGAAATATAATCGTCGGATTTTTGCTTTTCTACTCGAAACCGAGTTTGTCAAAGGAGTCCAAAACCATGCGCAAAAAATTTTCCTATGCCATTTTAGGCCTTTTTGCCCTCGCCGGTTGCAGCCATATGCCGCAGCCGCCGGAAGTTCAAACCGTGGAACACGTGGATTTAAAGCGCTATCTCGGCACCTGGTATGAAATTGCCACGCTTCCGGCGTGGTTTGAAAAAGACGCCGTGGCGGTTACTGCCGATTATTCCTTAAATCCGGACGGCACCGTCAAAGTTGTAAATGCCTGCCGACGTAAAAATCTGGACGGTCCCAAAGACGTTGCCAACGGAACCGCCCGGGTGGTGGACACCGTCAGCAATGCCAAGTTAAAAGTCAGCTTTTTTCTCTGGTTTGCCGGAGATTACTGGATCATGGAATTGGGTAAAGACTATGACTATGCCGTGATTGGCGGGCCGGATAGGCAATATTTCTGGATATTGAGCCGAACCGCCACTATGAACGAAACCCTTTACCGGGCCATTTTGCAACGCGCTGCCGGCCAAGGCTATGACCTCAGTCGGCTTAGAAAGACGCCACAACGGCCTTCAATTTAAAAGACTTCTGCTTTTTCAATTTTAAATTTTCCGGTTATCATTTTGGGGAAGCCGTAGATAATTTTCTCTCTCAATCGAACGTCATTTCCGAAATTTTCAAACGTTTTATACTTCATTTGTTTAAATCATTTAATTCTAAAAGTTAACATAATAGGAGATACAGGACAGAAGTGAAATAGTCAACCAAAGGAATAAAAACCGCGAGGCCCAAAGTGGGTTTCGCGGTTTTTCATTTCCGGAGGTGACTTCCTTGAAAGCCAAACAA
>JAAXVQ010000024.1 GCA_013335425.1 Candidatus Firestoneibacteriota bacterium
GCCCCGGGGGGCGCCGGCGGCCGCCGCTTCCACCCCGGCATGTCCTCCACCGATAACAATCAGATCAAAATCATGGCCGGGCATGGTGGCTGCGATTTCCTTTCTTCTTTGTGGGGTTTAGGTGGAAAAATCAGACAGGGAAAAAGCTATTGCCCGAAGGTAAATTGTTCCATGATATACACCAAATCCTGCCCCGGCGCGGTTTGGTAATAAATCCGTCCGGTGACGTTGTTTACCGCATCCTTGACCCGCAGAAGTTTGGCCGCGTGCTCCCACAATTTGCGTCCCGCCCGAATCGAAGAAAATTCGCCGTCTTCATGATCGTGACAAGTTTCCAGTTCCCGGGCAAAGGCCCGGCAGGTTTCGGGGTCTCCGGTAATGTCGCTGACCGCATCCCAGACGCTTTGCGCTTTTTTAGGCAGCATGCGCCCCAGGTGATACGCCAAAAGCGTCAGCACCAGCGTATAATATTCGCGAATGTCTTTTTTTTGCAGGCTGCCCAAGCGGCACTCCGCCAGGCAAATGTTGCTGCCGATGCCCGTGGTGTTTTTCAACATGAAATTGGCGATTTCCAAAAACCCCTTCAGGAGCTTGGCGTCGTCTCCGCGGTAGCGTTCCAAACCCGCGGCCAACTCGGTCATGGCTTCGTTGTGCAGCCGCTCCCAGGATTCCGGGACAGCCTGCTCAGAATTTTTTGACGGCTCCGAGGCTGAATAATTCACGGTCACCTTGGGCCGAGAATACCGTTTGGGCGGTTTGTCTTCAGTCATCAGGTTCCTCAATGCCCCGGGTTCGGGGATGGAATTTCCGTAGGAACGGCTTCCACCCGTTCCTACCATGGGCCGGCCTAGGCGGTTCTGAGCAAGCGCGCAGCAAACATGCCGTCCATCTCGGGATGTCCGGGCAGCGTGCGGAAAAAGCCGTCCTCGCCCCAAAACTCGGGACGCGGCCAGCCGCTGCTTCCCGGACCCGGCCGCAGGGAAAACTCCTGATGACGGGTCAAGAACGCGCCCACCACGTCTTCGTTTTCTTCCGGCTCGGTGGTGCAGGTGGCATAGATCAAATGCCCGCCAAGCTTCACATGGCCGGCGGCCTGTTCCAACAAGGCGCCTTGTTCCTGACCCAACCGGGACAAATCCGACTCTGTCACCCGCCAGCGGGTTTCCGCATGGCGGCGCAAAGTCCCCAAGCCCGAACAGGGCGCGTCCACCAGCACTCGGTCGGCCAGAAAACCGGTCGGGCAAACCGTACCAGTGCGCAGGCAGCCTAAGCCCAAACGACGGGCGTTTTCCTCGATTTTTTTCAACTTGTCCGCAGCCCGGTCCAGGGCCAAAACCTCTCCGCGATCACCCATGAGTTCGGCCAGGTGGGTGGCTTTGCCCCCGGGGGCCGCGCACAGGTCCAAGCAGACGGACCCGGGAACCGGGTCTACCAAGTACCCCACCAGTTGCGAAGCCGCATCCTGGAAATAAAACCAACCGTCGGCCACGCCGGGCATACGCCCCGGGTCCCCGGTCCCGCTCAAACGCAAAGCCTGCGGCGCGGCTTCGGGTTCGGCTTCGATTTGTTTGTCCTGCAGCCAAACCAGCGCTTGGTCCCGGGTGCCTTTCAAACAATTGACCCGCGCCACCAACGGCGGCGCCTCATTGGCCGTCTGCATCAAGGCTTCGGCCGCTTCACGCCCAAAACGTCCCACCCACCGCTTCACCAGCCAAACCGGCATTGAGTGCAGCACTGAAAGGTAGGCTACCGGGTCCGGGTCCGCCGGCGGCAACGGGGGCGCGCCCTTGCGCCCCAAAGCCCGCAACACGGCATTGACAAACGCCGTTTGCCGGGCATCCAACCCGCCCTTGGCCGCTTCCACGGTGGCATGCACGGCTGCGTGCGGCGGCACCTTGGACAACAGCAGCAATTGGTAGGCGCCCAGGCGAAGCAAATTCATCACCTTGCGCGGCGGACGCCCGGCTGTAAAAAAAGTTTGCAGCACATAATCCAAAAACAGCCGCCCCTTCACGGTGCCGAAGACCAGTTCCCGCACCAAGCGGGCGTCGGGCGCAGAGAGCGGATGCTCGCGCAGCGCGTCGCGCAGAACGTCCTCGGCCCAAGCCCGGCGGATCTCCAGCGTGTTCAAGATCTGCCAGGCCACGCTCCGGGCCGTGACGTTTGATTTTATTTCCATGAAAACATCCTTAACCCGAAAACGATCAGAGTCATTCCCGGGCAGGCGAGACTACCTCCGGGCAACCTATGCGGGAAACGGTTTCAAACCGTCCCCGGCAAAATCCCCCAGGAAGCGGCAGGGACGGACGCCAAGGCTTTAAATTCCTTTGGGCAGGCCTTTCAATTCCTGATCAAGCGCCCGCAGGCGCTCGGCGCGCTGTTCGACGTTGGGATGCGTGGAAAACAGGCTGGCCAATCCTCCGGCTTTGAACGGATTGACGATGAACAAATGCGCGGTCACGTTGCCGCCGGGGGTCGCCTCCAGGGGGTGTCTCGTCACCGAGGCGTGCAGTTTTTCCAAGGCCGTGATCAAATCCAATGGTCGGTTGGTCAAGATCCCCGCCGCGCGGTCGGCCGCAAACTCCCGCGAACGGGAAATGGCCATTTGAATTAAAAAAGCGGCGATCGGCGCCAAGATCATCAGGACGATGCCCGCCAAGGCATTGTCCCGGTCGCGCCCGCCCCCGAACCAAAGTGCCGTGCGGGCGATCATGGCAATGGCGCCGGCCAAGGTGGCGGCCACGGCACTGATGAGGATATCGCGGTTGCGTACGTGCGAGAGCTCATGAGCCAAAACCGCGGTAAGTTCGCGGTCGTTTAAAAGCCCGGCCAAACTCGTAGTCACGGCCACGACCGCATGCTTGGGGTTGCGCCCCGTGGCAAACGCGTTGGGTACGTCCAGATCAAGCATTTTTACCTTCGGCATCGGCAAGTTGGCTTGCGTGGCCAAGTTTTCCACCAAAGCCACCACCCGCCGTTCGCTCGGCTGGGGGTCCCGCGCCCGGTACATGGCCAGCACGATTTTGTCCGAAAACCAGTAAGAACCCAGATTCATAACCCCGGCTACCACCAACCCCATAAGCATGCCGCGGGAACCGCCCAGCCAATCACCCAAGAGCATAAACAGGACGGTCATTACCAACAACAGCAGGAACGTCTTGAACAAATTATGCATACGCTTTCACTCCTTCACCTTCCCGAAGCCCGACGGGTTCCGGTTTTTGGCTTTAGCTTTTTGACACCCGGCAGGTTGCTGCCGGGTGATTTATTCGCCCGAAGCAGCCAGGGTCGTTTCCACGAACCGTTTGATTTTGTCAGCGTCTTCTTCCCGCAGGGCCATGAAAAATATCCCAGCCGCATGCGAACCCTGCTCCTGCGGCGTGGTCCAGACCACTTCGGAAAACGCGCGCAGCGCCTGGCTTTCACTGGGCAAGTTGACTTCAATCTTTAAAATATCCCCGCGCGAGAGCTCATGCGGGGTCAGCAGGCAGAGCCCCTCGGCCGAGACGTCCACGGAACTGGCGTCCATGGGGCTGCGTTTATGCTCCAAAAGCGCCATGGCCTCCTCGGTCTGGTTGATGACCTTGTACTTTACCGGTATGTTGACTTTAATGCGCGGGTGCTTGCGTTTGTCGAACGACAACGACGCGTTTTCCATGTACGACCTCCCGGTTTTCCCACTTAAGATAAATGTCGGTCCAGCGCTTCGTTCACCAGCCGATCGGCCGCGGCGTTTTGCGCCCGCGGTATATGCACGATCTCGCAAGCCGTGAAATGCTTCAAGGCCTGCTGCACATCCTCCCACAACAGCCGCAGCTTGGCGTCCTTAACCCGGTACTGCCCGTTGAGCTGCCGTACCACCAGCTCCGAGTCGAGATGGATTTTCAAGCGCGTCAAGCTGTGCTGTCGTGCCAGTTCCAGGCCCAAGAGCACGCCCTGGTATTCGGCCCAGTTGTTGGTGGTAATGCCCAAGTATTTGCCGCGCCCTTCCAGCACGCCGCCGTCTTCCTTATATAATACCGCGCCGGCCGCGCTGGGTCCAGGATTACCGCGTGATCCGCCGTCGCAAAAAAGCGCGCCTGGGGAAGTTTTCACCGCAGCGCCTGTTCCAAAGCGTGAATCGCAACCACTACCCTCAAAAGCGCGGGCAGTTCCGCGAGTCGGAGCATGGTGGCGCTGTCCGAGAGGGCTTTTTCCGGTTCCGGATGAACTTCCAAAAACAAACCGTCCACCCCCGCGCCGGCCGCGGCCCGCGCCAAAACCGGGACAAACTCCCGTTCTCCGCCGGATTGGACACCGCCGCCGGGGAGCTGGACGCTGTGCGTGGCGTCAAAAATCACCGGATAGCCGCTGCGGCGCAAGATCGCCAACGAACGCATGTCCGCCACCAGATTGTGGTATCCGAAAGCGTAGCCGCGTTCGGTGATTAAAATATTGGGGTTGTGGGCCGCCACTTTTTCCACGGCCCAGGCCGCATCTTCCGGGGCCATAAATTGCCCCTTCTTGATGTTGACCGCTTTCCCGGTTTTGGCCGCAGCCAACAACAGGTCGGTTTGCCGGGAAAGCAACGCCGGGATCTGGAGGCAATCCAAAACCTCCCCCGCAACCTCGGCCTCCTGGGGCGAATGCACGTCGGAGAGCACAGGCAAGCCGGTTTCCTGCCGGATGCGCGCCAAAATCCTGAGCCCTTCCTCGGGGCCGGGCCCACGAAACGAACCTGCGGAGGTGCGGTTGGCTTTGTCGTAAGAAGCTTTAAAGACCAAGTCCACGCCTTGGGCTTGCGCGATTTCGGCCAGCGCACGCGCCAGGGAAAGCGCCGCGGTTTCGCCCTCGAGCACGCAAGGCCCGGCGATCAGCAGGAGCCGGGAGGGTGAAACCGTCAGGGTGCCGATTTGCACGGGCTCAGGCACGTTTCGGACGCCTGTCTCCGGGACGCGCCGTATGACGGGCCGCCGGCTGAACCGCTCTTGGGTGCCCAGGGTTGTGCTTGCGCCCCTGCTGGTGCTCCAGCGACGCTTTGACAAACGCCCTAAACAGGGGATGCGCGCCATTGGGCTTGGACTTGAACTCCGGGTGAAACTGCACGGCCACAAACCAGGGGTGATTCTTCAGTTCGATCATTTCCACCAGCGATTCGTCCGGGGAAAGACCGCTGAACACCATGCCCCGCATTTCCAATTTTTCCCGGTAGGTGTTGTTGAATTCATAACGATGGCGATGGCGTTCAAAAATAACCTTTTCGCCATAAGCCCGGGCGGCTAAAGTCTGCGGTTTGATCCGGCAGGGGTAGGCTCCCAGGCGCATGGTCCCGCCCATTTCCTTAACGCCCTGTTGTTCGGCGAGCAGGGAAATGACCGGATGCGGGGTTTCCTCGTTGAACTCCGTGGAGTTGGCTTCCTTCAACCCCACCACGTTGCGGGAAAATTCCGTTACCGCGCACTGCATGCCCAGGCAGATTCCGAAAAACGGCAATTTGTGTTCGCGGGCAAACTGAATGGCCTTTATCTTGCCTTCAATGCCGCGTACGCCGAAACCACCGGGAACCAGCAAACCGTGGCACTTCCGCAGCAGAGCCGCCATCTGGTCCGCCTGACAGTCGTTGAGCTGATCCGCGTCCACCCAGCGCAAATCCACGGCCGTGCGGTTGGCGATGCCGCCGTGCACCAGCGCTTCCTTGATGCTTTTGTACGCGTCCTGCACCGCAGTGTACTTGCCCACCACGGCAATGGTCACGGTCTGCGGCGGTTTGGCCGCCAAGGCGGCCATGGACCGCCAGCTGTCGAGCTTCGCCGGACCCGCCTTCAAACCAAGCTGTTTGATGACAATGTCGTCCAAGCCTTCCTTATGGAAAGAAAGCGGCAGGTCATAAATGGATTTGACATCCAAACCCTGCACCACGGCCTCGGGGGCCACGTTGCAAAAGAGGGAAATCTTGTTTTTCAAATCCTGGCCGAGCGGGTGCTCGGTGCGGCAGATGATGACGTCCGGTTGAATGCCGATGGAGAGCATTTCCGAGACCGAATGCTGCGTGGGCTTGGTTTTCAATTCTCCCGCAGCCTGGATGAAAGGCACCAGGGTCAAATGGATGTTGAGCGCGTTTTCACGCCCGACCTCGAGCCGGAACTGGCGGATGGCTTCCAAAAAGGGGAGACTCTCGATATCGCCGGTCGTGCCGCCGATTTCTATGATGGCCACGTCCACACGCTGCTGCTTGGCCACCTTGCGGATGCGGTCCTTGATCTCGTTGGTGATATGCGGCACCACCTGCACGGTTTTGCCCAGATAGTCCCCGCGCCGCTCCTTGCGGATGACCGTGTCGTAAATCTTGCCGGTGGTGACATTGTTGTACTTGGTGATCAACGAGCGGGTGAAACGTTCATAATGCCCGATATCCAGGTCGGTCTCGGCGCCGTCCTCGGTCACATAGACTTCCCCGTGCTGAAAAGGACTCATGGTCCCCGGATCGACATTGATGTAAGGATCGAACTTGGCCATGGTGATGGTCAGTCCGCGCGACTCCAGCAACTGCCCCAAGGAAGCCGCCGCCAACCCCTTACCCAAAGAAGAAACCACGCCCCCGGTCACAAAAATATACTTAGTTTGCGCCATGCTCTGCTCCTTCAAAAAAGTTGCTATATTGTAACTCAGTTGCCGCCGGAATCAAAATAAAATCGGAAAAAGGGCGAATTGGAGAGGAATCGGCCAAAACGACGCAGTGAACGGTCTAAAACCGTTCCCTACCGGAAGAAAAAAATAAACACCGGGCATGGCCCGGAGAACCATTGGGGTTCACCGCCCCAATTGAAGGTCTCCCTTGAGGCCGCAAAACTTATTGCACGGCTTTAAGCTTTTTCTGCGTCTTGTCGATGTTGTCGGCCGCGCCGGGGTAGTCGGGCACCAACGTCAGCGTGTCACGCCAATTGGCAATGGCCTGTTTCCACAAGCCTTGGGTGTACTGCTCGATACCCTTTAAGTAGTATTCTTTGGCACGCTGTTTAAACACCCCATCATTGGCCTGAATCAGCTTAAGCACCTCGACGTATTGAGGGGAAATGGCCAAAATCCGCCGCCAATTGCCGGCAGCACGCACCAGATCCCCGGCCTGCAAGTACCGGCTGCCGGCCGCAATCAAGTCCGCAACTTTTTCCTCCAACAGCTTCCCGGCCAGCTGCATATACTGCCGGGCTTCCCTGTGCTTGGGTTCGATTTTCAGAAGTTTACCCCACGCCTCCATGGCGCCACGATAATCGCCCTGTTCAAACTTTTTCAAACCCGCGAGGTAATATTCTTTTATGCGCGGGTCTTTAAACCCTTGCCCGCCTTTGACCATCTCCACCCGAATTTTATCCAACATCTCTTTGGCTTCGGCTTGGTTGGGGTCCAGTTCCAGCACGTTTTGATAGGCCAACAGGGCATCGGCCCAATCCCGCAAGGTAAACGCCTTGCGCCCTTCGGCCAAGTTTTTGGCAATGGTCTTCGCATGGTAAGCTTCCCGGGTTTCACCCAACGCCTTGGCCGCCCGGGTGTTTTTCTCATCCAAAAGCAGAACCCGTTGATATTCCTCCAAGGCGTCCGACAGCTGCCCGTTTTTCCGGAACTGATCCGCTTTCACAAAATGCAGGTTGATCTCCTGTTCCAGTTCCTGGCGTTTCAAAGCCGTCCGGGCCCCTCCCAATCCGGCAAGCGCGGTTGCGTCTTCCGGAGCAAACGTCAACACCTTTTGGAACGCATCCACGGCCTGGGTGTATTGTCCGGCTTTTAATGCCGTCCGCCCCGTGGCACGCGCTTCGGCAATCAATTTTTCTCTCTCTGAAGCCAAGGCGCGGCCGCCGCCGAAAAAGTAGGTAAAACTGGCGCGGTGCCCGAACCCCAAATCCCCCTGCGGAATCAACGCATAGTCCAACTGGTATCCCTGTAAATTAAAACCCAGCCCGGCCCGCAGGCCCGAGAGGTTATCCAGGCCTTCATTTTCCGGACGCCAAAGATAACCGGCGCGTAAGGCAAAGAGATTTTGATACCAATACTCCACGCCGACGCCGTAGCGGAACCAGCCCAGCCAGGGACGGCTGACATCCGCGCTCACGATCAACTGGTCTTGAAAAAATCGCCCGGCCAAACCGGCGCGCAACGTCAGCGGCGTCGGAAAACCGGCTACAGGCGTTCCCAAATTTTGCAGGGCCGCGCCCGCCGAGTACCAGGCGCCCGCCGGGCGATAGAGCGCCCCGGCGTCCAGGCACACGCTGCTGTAGGTCACGTCGTCGAGTTGTTCGCGCGCGTAATTCAGCAGCACGCCCGCCAAGAAACCCTGTCCCAGATTGCGCCCATAGGCCAACCCCACCAGTGCGCTATAGGGATTAAATCCGTTGCCCGTGACCAAACCGTCTTCGTCCCGCCGCTCCTGAATGTCCGAATTGAGATAAGACACCTGCACAGCCGGGCACCCCCAGGCCTGCGGCACCGCTGCCGATAAATATTCCTGGCGCAGGTTGACGATCCACTGATTATGCTGAAAAAGGATCTGCGTGTCGTTGACCTGGCCGAGCCCCGCCGGATTCCAAGACAGGGTGTTGACATCGTCGGCCAAACCCGCAAAAGCTTCGCCCAAGGCATAGGCCCGGGGGCCCGCCCCCAATTCCAGAAACGCCATGGCCCGGCGGGAAGCGAGCCGATCCGCGCCCCAAACCGACAAGGCTCCGCCGAGCAAACATAATGTCAAAAGACCGCTTAATATTTTATTGATCATTTGATCACCGTCAGTTTGCCTACCGGAAATCCGTGCATACCACCATCCTGGCTGCGTACTGTAATACGGTGGAGATACACCCCTGGCGCCACCCCGTCCACGTTCCAGGTTTGTTTGTGGTACGCGCCTCCTCTGCCTTCCCTTTGCTGATCCCAAACCAATTCACCCGCCTGGTTATAAACCCGGATGCGCACCGTGGCGTCCTGGTCCAGCCAAGCAAGGAACGTGATGGTCCGCCCGCGGCAAGGGTTGGGATAACTCACGGCTTCATCGTGCCCAATCAAAGATTCCAGGACAAAATCCGCCCGCTCCCCGGGATAATGCCCGCTTTGTATGCCGCTTTTCATACCCGTGGCCGAAGCTTTGATTTCATAAAGGCCCGGCGTCAAAGGCGAGAGCACATAGGCGCCTTGACTGTCCGTGGAAACTTGCATTTGCAGGTTTCCCGAAGCATTCCAGGCTTGAATCACAGCTTGGCTCAACGGCTGGTGGTCCGCACTTTTAACCACCCCGGCGATGGAGGTCTGCGGGACCAGCACCAAATTCACGTTGTCCGTGGTATTGCCGATTCTGGCGGACGCGGTCGTGCCGCCCGTGGTATAGCCCGGGGTCTGGGCCGAAACCGTGAAGGTTCCGCTGTGCAATCCCGGCAAAGCATAAAATCCGTCGGGGTGGGTGAGCGCGACGCGCGCCGGGAGCGGATTATCCGCCTGAAAAGCCTGGATCATGCACAACCCCAGCGGACGGCCCAACGGATCGGTCACGCGCCCGGAGAACGAGCCGCCGGTTTGCATGATGAACTCCTGCTGCAAGGTTTGCGGCGCTGCGGGCACGCTGACCGCGGGCAAAGGCTCCATGGCCAGGTTGACGCCGAGGATCGAGGTAAAATAAGCTTGGGCATGATACGTTCCCGGGGAAAGCATAAGCGCATAGTTGCCCCATTGATCCGCCAAGGCCTCCCCCGTAACGGCCGAATCCGCTTCGGACCAAAACTTAATGATGCCCGTGAAGGTCCGGTTGCCGGAGGTGTCGTGCATGGCGCCGTAGACTTTCGCTCCCGGCAATAAGCTGAAGTTATAGCGATAGTTCCCCTGCTCCACCACGGTCATATTGCCGCTCTGACGGCAGGCCATGCCGTAGTCAACCGCCGGAGGAATGGCCTGCAATGTGTAGTTCCCAGGAGCGACGCCCTGCAGGCGGTAATACCCGGTGTCGTCCGTAAAACTGATTTGATCGAAAAAGGAGAGCGAGGCGAGCACGTCAAATTTATTCTTGGCCACGACCTTGACCCCAGCCAGGGAATTGCCCGTCGCATCATAGACATAACCGTCGATCGTCGCGCCGGCCGACAATTGGCGGTTATACCTATCCACGGCGCCGGCCGTCACATGCAGGTAATCGGTGAGGGTTTGGGTATGCCCGGCGACATTTTCCACCACAGCCAGGTAGTCGCCTTCCGGGGCATAGGAAAGTATAAAATTCCCGTCAGCGGCCAAATCCGCGCTTATGGCAATGTCCGAGTTTAATAATATGACACTTCCGGCACTGAGGCTGTTGCCCGCCGCGGTGGTCACCAGCCCTTGCCTGCCGCCGGCCGGGTGCAGGAAAAAGTTCTGCTGTCGGCCGGCATTTTCCGTGACCGTAAGCCCTTTGACCACCGCGGCCGCGTTAAGCGCAGTTAAGCTGGCCTTGGGGGTTATGGCGAGCGTATAATTTTGAAAAGGCGAAAGTCCGTCAACGGAATATTTTCCGGCAGCATCGGTCCGGGTTTGCACCCATTTCTCAAAGGGAAATTTCATGTCCACATAGGCTTGCACCAAAGCCCCGGAGAGCGGCTGTTGTTGGGCATCATAAACCGTACCTTCCAGCCACCCGCCGGGTTGGAGGATAAAATTGCGGGTCGTAACGGTCACCGAACCCTGCAGGGAAATGCCGCTGAATTCGGCACTCTGCAGATTCAAGCCTTGCGGCGGCGCAACCCGGATGGAGTACAATCCCTGAGTGAGACCGTTAAAGTTGTAGGTCCCTGAAGGCCCTGTCGTGGATTGCTGTTGGTTGTTGCTGTTGCCCGTGGCCGGGAAAACAGTCACAACCGCCGCGTTCACTGGTCGGTCGAGATAATCACGGATAAATCCATTGAGACTTCCGCCCGCCCAGAGTAAAAAATTAATAGCCCCCGTATTTTGATTATCCAGCACCGCCAGATTATAGCGGACAGCATTGGAGTATCCGGGTGGTCCGAGGGCGATTAAATGATTGAGGCCGGGAAGAACGTGCGGGAGCAGGTATTGCCCGTCGGCCGCCGTATAGGTCACGCTTTGCGGCATATAATCCGCGGCATTGGCATAAACCGAAAGCAGCCCGATGTTGGCGGCCGGAAGCGTGGTCCCGGCATAAGTCACCCGCCCCGATATCGAACCGCCGACCGCGAGCGCAAAATCCACCCCGGGCATATCCGTTTTATCCGTCAGCACCAGGGCGCGGGTCGGCAGGGGCGCATATTGGGGCGTGGTAAGGGTCAGGCGGGAAGTTCCCGGAGGCTGACGTAACTCGTAATAGCCATCCGCAGCCGTGGAGGTGACAGCCGGAAAAACATTGGCCGGATCATTGCCTGAGGCCGTAAGGCCGATCCCGGCCAGCGGCAGTCCGCCCACCGCGGTACGCACATGCCCGGAAATTAGGGAACCCACATAAATCGAAGCGTTTTTGGTGTTGGTTTGGCCGGCTGCAATTTCCGGAGGATTGAGCTCCATGACAGTAGCGTACCCGGTTTTGGTCAGGACTACATAATGCGCGGCATTGGCATCCACCACGGGCAGGGTCAGCACGTAAGCGCCCTGGGCATCGGTGTAGGCGGCATAGGGAAGGTACGAATTGGGGAAAGCCACGACAAACACGCCTGCGCAGGGCGTGTTGTGCGAAGCGTCGGCAATGGTGCCCAGCAAAACACCGGACATGGCCGCTTCACTCGTCGAAATGCAACCCAGTCCCAGGGCGCAACCCAATATCAGCACCGGCATCCATGTCCGCGAAGGCATATCGGCTGTCCTTTTCGGCAGTCTGAAGTCAGTTCACTTGGCCGCGTTCATCATTCCCGCCCGGGGCGCCATGCTCAACAGCGGAGCGTGTTCGCCATTTTTCGGGCACGCGTCAGATCTGCCTGAGTATCGACGGAAAGCGTGGGTTTATCCACTCGGACCACGCGGATTTTCACCCCGTTTTCCAAGGCCCGTAATTGCTCCAACTTTTCGGTTTTTTCCAGGGGGGTCTGGCGCCAAGCTGCGTAACGCAGCAAAAAGTCGCGCCGATAGGCATACAGCCCAAGATGCAGTCTGCAAAGGCCGGACGGCAGCTTGCCGTTGTCCCGGGCATGGGGAATGGGGGCGCGGGAAAAATACAGGGCATTGCCCTGCAGATCGCAAACCACTTTCACGGCATTGGGATTGGAGTAATCCTCCGTGGGCAAGGGCGCCGCGAGGGTGGACATCAACAAAGTTTTATCCTTCACCAGCGGCGCACACAAACGGTCGATAGTGGCGGGCAGGATAAAAGGTTCGTCACCCTGGATGTTGACCACGATGTCGCAGTCGATTTTTTTAGCCACCACGGCCAAACGGTCCGTGCCCGAGGCGCAGGCTACCGGGGTCATGACCGCTTCC
>JAAXVQ010000340.1 GCA_013335425.1 Candidatus Firestoneibacteriota bacterium
GAAGTGTAAGCCCGTGCGGCGGGAAAATAATTTCAAACTTGAGGGTTGCACCAAATTAGGTATTAGATTTAAAAGATATTCCCCTCCCTTGATGGGAGGGGATGAAGGGGAGGGTGTGGTGCCTATCTGTCGGGCAATTTTACCCCCCTCCCCTGGCCCCTCCCACCAAGTCCTGGGGAGGGGGTTTTTACAAACGAAATTCAGGTGAGCGTCCAACATCCCGCGCTCAGACGTAGCGGACCACCACCAGTTTTCCTTGCGCCTTTAATTTTTCCACAAGCAACGGGATGATTTTCAACCGCGCGAGCACGCCCATTTGGGTGAAACGGATGTCCTGGTGTGCGGCGTTTTGCGCGCGCCCGACCACCCAATTGATCCGGTCGGCAAACTTAAACAGGGCGCAGAGCGTGGCCACGCCGCTTTTCGGGTTGGCGGGTGCTTCGTCCGTTTCTTCCAATAGGTTGTACACCTGGTTGAGGGTCACGGCGCCTTCGGTGGCCACGTCGACACCCGGCAAATGATAACGCGGCGGTTCCACATAGCCGATGGAAACTTTTTCCATGGTCAGGGTCCGTCCCATATGCCGGGCCGTCAACGCGGCCGTGGTGCTGCCGCAGACCACGCGGATGCCGTCTGCGGCCAAAAATTCCGTCACGACCTCCGCATCGTGTTCCGGGGATTCCGGGGGTCCGCTGAAGATCGTTACGATTTGTCCGGCCCTAGCCAGCAGGCGGACCACGGTCATGTCGTCGTGTTGGGTGACGCCGTCCAAGCGCCAGGCTTGCTCTTGGATTTTAGGCGCCATCTCCGCGACCTTAACGCCGGTTTGAAAACAGCGGTTGAAAAACGCCGCGACGCCGGTTTCCCGCCACCCGAGGGTGAACCTCCCGCCCAGTCCGGCTTGGGTAATGCCGTCGCTCAACAAAAACAAGGCGCTGTCTTTTTTCAAGTCGAAGGTAATCTCGTCGAATTGTCCTTGGGTGTTGAGGCGGTTTTGTTTTTCCAGCACAAAGGCATATTGGTTTTCCACGGCCAAGGGAACGGGCATTTCGTAAACCAAAACCGTGGCTTGGCCGTGATTGAAAATCCGGCAGAGCAACAGGGCGGCATAGGGCCCTTGGTTTTGTTTGGCGCGTTCCGAATCCGCCACCACGGAGCTAAACGCAGCGCGCAAGGGCATGCCTTCGCGCAGCAGGGTCAACAAACGCTGAGCCGCAAAGGTGGCGGCCAAGTTGGCGTTGATCCCCGAACCCAAGCCGTCGGCCACCACCACGTAGGTGGCTTCCGGATTTTTTTCCCAGAGAACCACATCGCCGCAGGGTTGCCCGCCTTTTTTGGAGGATTGCCGGATGTCGAGTTCCATATGCAGATAAGGCATGAAGAATTCCTGTACCTATTTTAATTGAGCAATTCAACTTCGGCACAATTATGTTTTTTAATTTTGTGTCATTTCGAACGAAGTGAGAAATCTTTATTGGCTTTTATTTTAAAACTTTTAAAGACCTCTCGTTATGCTCGAGGTGACAAGCGTACTTTGTTTAAATTTGCTAAAATCGAGTGAGCAATAGAAAAACGAAAAATAAAACGCCATTGAGATTTTTCTATTTTCTATTGCTCTATTCTCAATTGCTCCGGACGCTTGAGCGTTTCCGCTCAAGCGTCCAAGGCCGCGGCCGTCAACTGTTTGACCAACCGTTCGGCCTGCGCTGTGTTTTCACCTAAAAATTTCACCATGTCCTGCGCCATGCGGATCTGATGGTCGAGCAATTCCTGGGATTGCTTGATGGTTTCCTGCTTTAAAGTTTTTAGGACCCGTTCGGTATCTTCCCGGTGCGTCAGGTTCACGAAAATCCCGACAATCTGCCGGTCTTACTTTAAGGGATACAGGATCTGATGACAGATCAATTGGTAATTTGGGAAGGCGGCGCGCCCTTCGATTTTTTCTTCGGCCCGCGAAGCGATTTTTTCGAAATCGGCGGGATCCAGCAGCGTGGCCACGGGTTTGCCCAGCAGGGCATCGCCGGCCTGGAACATGGCCCGGAAGGCCAAGTTCATGCTGAGTATCTGGAGATGTTCGTCGACAATCACGATGCCGTTGGGCGTGGTCTCCATGATCTTGTCGGTGCGGTGTTCGGCCTGACGAAGCATTTGCGGGATGCACATTTCCGGTTCGGCCATGCCCCGCAGGACGGCCACGGCCTTATCGCGGCAGGAATTATACCCGCAGGCGCCGCAGTCGAGCTGGTCTTCGGGCGCGGATTTCCCGGTCTGCGCCAGGACCGCCTTGATCGCCTCTTCGCCAAATACCGGCAGCGGTGCGCGGGCTTGATAATGGGCGAGATAAAGGTCGGAAGTTTCCGCCGCCGGAATGGGCCCGGGTGTCTGGGCAGCATAGTCCAACACGCGTTGTTTGGCGGCATACACCTGCCCGTTGGCCGGGATGCCCGGCCCGTTGATACAACCTTCGCGGCAAAAGAGCGGTTCCACAATCCAAGGACGGGTTTCGGTCTCTAGGGTGCTGAAAAGCTCGTTGATCATTTCAAAGCCGCTGACCGCCGCCACCCGGTCGGTCAGCAAATCCGTTCCCCAAGCCGCGGTTTTGGCCAAACCACCGAGCAGGGGGAAACAACGGGATATACTCCGGGAAACCGCGTCCGGCAATTGAGCCGAAGCGGTTTCCAGCGAGAGATTTTCCTGCACCAGCCAGGCATCCAATTCTTCAAAGGTCAGTACCGCATCCACCAACCCTGCATACTCGGGACGTTCGGCCTCCATTTTTTTTGCCAGGCAGGGGCCAATGAAAACCACGCGTGTTTTTTGACCCCAGCGCGTTTTCAACAACCGGGCATGCGCCACCATGGGCGACACCACGGGTACTAAAAATTTAACCAGCGCCGGCAGATACATTTCGACGTAGTGGACCACGGCCGGGCAGGCGGAACATATCGCGGCTTGTTGGGCATGCGTTCGGACAAAATCAGCGGTTTCGCGCGCCGTGATTTCGGCCCCCAGCGCGGTTTCTTCCACCCGGGAAAAACCCAATTGGCGCAAAGCACCCACCAGGCATTCACGGGTATCTCCCGGATAAACGGAGGCGTAGGCCGGCGCCAGGCTGACCATCACCTCGGCGCCTTCCTGCAGCCATTGCATCACCCGTTCGGTGTCCGAACGGAAGGATTTGGCCTGTT
>JAAXVQ010000341.1 GCA_013335425.1 Candidatus Firestoneibacteriota bacterium
ACCTGATAATCTCAATATTTGTGTCACAATAAAATGTAATCAAATTTAGTCACCCGAAATAACATTGAGATTATCGACTCAACTAACCGCAAACAAAAATAATTCATGATTTGTACAAAAGGTGTTAATGAAATTTAAAGAACGTTAAAAATTGTTAAGCATAAGAAGACTTGATTATCAAGGGATTTAAATTTGCCATCGAATCACAGGTATGAACCCCGGGGCAAGTCCCGGGGTTTTAATAGGCGCAAGGGTATGGACCGGAAACTTAACCTTGGAGGAATTTGCCATGCTGGACCCGTTGGAGCAGGAACTCAAGGAAATGCTGGTGGAGGTCTGCCGGATCGTGGAACCGTTGCCCGCGGATCTCTCTGCGGACGCGCCGCTGATCGGGCCGGATTCACCCTTCCATCTCGACTCGCTGGACGCGGTCGAAATTGTGGTGGCCGTGCAGCGGAAATACAACGTAAGAATTGAAAATCAGGAGTCGAGCCGTCAGGTCTTCCGGTCGCTTAAGACTCTGGCTGACCACATCCGGCGGCATCGGCCGCAATAAAGGTGAGCTTCAATTTTTCGTCCGCGGCCTGCTCAAGCGAGAATAAGCCTTGCTCTACCACGGTCAGATTATTTTCCTGACCGTGCCGGCTAAGTTCAGCCGCCAGGCTTGGCCGCAGGGCTATGTCGGACTCTTGGTTGAAATAGAGATTGACCGTCTCCGGGTTTTCACCCATCTGCAGCACAAAAGCATTGTGCGCCACAAAGATCAGATCCGCATAGGCATAGGTGACTTCCAGCCCCATGGATTCCACGATATTCATGATTAAACCCAACGGGTTTTTGCGCACTTGAGTCATGGCTTGACCTCGGCAACCGGCGAGTCGAGCAGGCAGGTCTTTTTAACGATCAAGCCCAGCTCGGTCACGGCCGCGCGCAGTTCGGCAATTTCCTCGGGCGCGGGGTCGCGGCGTTGGTAGGCCTCCAAGGAACAAATCGATTGCATGTCTTCGTATTTTAAGATCGCGGCTTTGAGCCAAGGCTCCAAGGGCGCCACAGCCTCCCAGGCGCGGATCAAATCCGTGAACGTGTGGTTTTCAGGCAGGGTGCGGTGATAAGCGGCCATGGCCATGACATAGCCTTCCAGAGCCAGGGCGATTAAATTGTACTGTATGGTCGGGGTAAAAGGACTGGGCTTTCCGGTGCGGCCGCCGGCAGCTTTCTCATAACTTTGAGCATGTTTAAGCCAAATCTCCCAAGAACGCGGCTGGTCCAAGATGACAGACACAGGTGGTCTCCTCAAAACCAATTTTCACGCTTTTTAATGCAAACGCGTAAAGTTCCCTCAGTTATATAAAAGCAATTATCAGGCCATAGGAATGTGGGCAGAAAACGGAAAACTCGATATGTGAAGTTTATTTAAGTTGTCGGGATGGAAAGTACTTCACTAGGAGGTTAGTCCTATTTTAAAGGGCTTTTCCGGCATGACTTGTTCCGACAGAGGCGGAGAGCAAATTCGTTGACAGGTAAATTTATAAAATCGAGAAAAGCGGACCGGGCGATAGTTTGGGGTAAAACCTTCGCAGGCGGTGGGAAATATTCCGAATGGAACAAATATGTAGTCTTTAAAGGGAGCCGGGGTATCGGACCCGGCCTCGGGCGTAAGGCGGTGGCGTGTTAAGTCAGCAGGTCTTTGGATTTCATGGGATCCACGAGGTTGCCTTTAAAAAGAAGCTTTTCTTTAATAACCAAGCCCAGCGCTTTGGCGTGTTTATGCATAAGCGGCAGTTCTGAGTCGGTAATAAGCGAAACAACCACACCCGCCTTGCCGGTTCGGCCCGTGCGCCCCGCGCGATGCAGATAGGCATCGGGGCTTTCCGGAAGGTCCACATTGAAAACATGCGTGACGTCCGGGATGTCCAGACCCCTGGCGGCAATGTCGGAGGCAATTAAAATCCTGAGCTTGCCGGCGCGGAATTTTTCCAGTGTCGCTTTGCGGTCGGTTTTCTTGTCATCGCCGTGCAGGCTCTCGGCGCTTAAGCCGTGGTAGTTCAAATTCTCGAGCGCCTTGTCGATTTGATAAGGCGTGTTGATGAATACCAGCGCCTTGGCCGGTTGGGTGCCGTTGATGAGTTTTCTCAGGGTCTCCAGTTTGTCCCGCAACTCGGCAATGACGTAAAGGTGTTCAATGGTGACCGGCAGTTTGGCGGTGGCTTCGGCCCGGAGCAACTGCGGTGATTTCATTATTTTTTCAGCGACTTGCCGGGTGGCGGGTGAAATCGTCGCCGAGACCAACAGGATCTGCCGGTCGCGCTGCGTGGTTTTAATCACCGCGCGGATGCTTTCGATATTGTCGGCGTCCAACAAACGATCGGCTTCGTCGATGACGATGGTTTTAAGCGTATGCGCGGAAATTTTTTTCTTGGCGATCAGTTCTAAGACCCGGCCGGGCGTGCCCACGATGAGCTGGGGTTTGTCGCGGAGTTTTTCAATCTGCCGCTCAATGTTTACCTTGCCGATGACGGAGACGCCGAACAACTTTTTTCCGGAATTTTCAGAGAGTTTTTCAATTTGACGCAGGATTTGCACGGCCAGTTCGTGGGTGGGCACCAGGAGCAAGGCCTGCATCTCGCGGACCGGCTGAAGTTTTTCAAATAGCGGCAGCAAAAAAGCCAGCGTCTTGCCGGTCCCGGTTTGGGATTGAACCAGTAGATCGAGATTTTTTATAGCTTCGGGAATTACCAGGGCTTGAATCGGCATGGGCACGGTAATGTTTTCCGCGGCCAAGGCCGCAACGAGACCGGGCGATAAACCCAACTGTTCAAAAGAAACGCTCATGAAAAGCTCCTTAAATTCTTTAAAAACTTGAACTCATGCCCCCGGCAGCGAGACGCTTTGTCCGTTGCCGGCGTAGTGCAAGCTTAAGTCCTTTTGTGCACCCTGGCAAGTCATTACTTCGGCACTTTTTTCGCCGGCGTTTTGCGGGGTGTCGGCATACTGGTTTTCGCGATTTTTCACTGCTTGAGGGGAAGGCGGATCATCAATCGAGTTATTACCTGAATTTTGCAGGTAACATTCCCCTCCCCAAGACTTGGTGGGAGGGGCCAGGGGAGGGGGCTCCAAATGCCTGACAGAGATGCTCCGCACCCTCCCCTTCATCCCCTCCCATCGAGGGAGG
>JAAXVQ010000025.1 GCA_013335425.1 Candidatus Firestoneibacteriota bacterium
CGGCTGAACAACTTTTTGAAAGGATATGGCGTCTTTCTGGCCTCCTATCCGGCTTCGACCGATATGGCCACGATCGGCGGCATGATTGCCAACAATGCCTCCGGCGCGAACTCGTGCAAACTCGGCACGACCCAGCATCAGGTCCTGGATTTGCACATCGTCCTGGCGGATGGAACCGGCCTGTGGACCTCGGAGATCAAATCGGGCGAACAGCCCTGGAGCAAGATCACCGAACTCGTCCGGCTCAACAAAGAGGTGATATCGATCAGACTCGCCCAGGACATGCCCATGACTGTCAGTTGCGGGATCGCCGAGTGTCTGCTCGACCGTGACGCCTCTCCTGGAGACCTGATGCGGCGCGCCGAGGCGGAACCGGTGCAGGCGGCGCTGGCGGCGCTGATGAGCGCCGATCCGGTCGCCCGCCGTCGCCGGCAGCAACTCGAACAGGGCTGCGATGCGCTCATCGCCGGCGAGCGTGGCGGTGGCCAAGAGGCCGGTAGCCGAATTGCCGACGATCAGGCTGTCGCGGACCCAGCCCTTGGTCTCGGGTATGAAGCTCCAGAGCAGCACCCACAGGCCGGCCGGCGCTTCCTTAGCTCTGCCGATCAGCAACTTAATCAGTGTGTGAAGTGAGGGACGTTGTGTTTTGGGGGACTCCGTCCCCCATCACGCACAAACATGAAGTCTTCAGTGGTACGGCGCCAGGTACGAATTTTGACTGTCGGAGATGATCATACACGCCCCTCGCTTTACTCAATAAAGACGTATTCAGCGACAGCCGGCCGAAAGTCCGGCAGCTCCGGGCTTTCCTTTGTTTCTTTCCACGCTAAAATGAAGGCCTAAATACTCGAGAATGCGGGTAAGCGTGAAATACTCCGGCTTGCCGTGCTTTGAAAGCGTGCGATAAAGTTGGGTGCGGTTTAATTTTGTTTCTTTCGATAAAGTGCCCACACCGCCGACGGCATCAATGACGTTACGCAAAGATAAAATCAGCGTTTGCGGATCGTCTGCTTGTAAGGATTCCTTGATATAGGCCTCACGAAAAGCCGGATCATTTTTCAACATTTGAATGACGGTTTTAATAAATGCGCTGCCTGCCGGATTCTTTGACCTTGATAATGTCTTAACTGCCATAACGACTTTCCCCTTCCTGCCTGCGCAACTTATAATCTGCCCCATATTTCTTCGCCAGTTTGACGTCCTCTTTTCGAGTGTGTTTCTCGCCACCATACGGCAGGATAACCAGAAATTTTCCATCCTGCCCCAAGTAGACTCGATAGCCGGGTCCAACCGGAACCTCCAGTTCAAGGACTCCCTCGCCAACCGCTTTACAGTCCCCCAAATTTCCGAATTGCGCCCGCTCAAGTTGTTTGGTAATCGCCACTTTGGCTTGCAGCTCGGTTAAATGGATTAACCACTCCACAAAAGGTTCGCGCCCTGCTTGCGTCTGATAATTTCTAATTTCTCTCGGAAAGGCTTCCATATCTTCCCCTAAGCCCAAGATTATCGACGTCTATAAACGACAAATGGTCAAGACCAATGTTGTGACTGACCGATATGGCAAGAACTGACATTGAATAGTTCCCTAACGTTGTTTGAGATATTATTTTTAAAACAGCTTATTTTTTTATTGCCGGGAAGTTGGACATTGCCGGATGAAATAAGTTGCATTTTATTTTTTGGGTTTTGGGGGACGGTGAGGTGGGGGGCGCGGTTCTTGGGGTACTTGGAGTACTTGGGAACGTCGCCTTCCCCGCACCACAACTGAGAGCAAGGTCTCTCTGGGATACGTCGAAGGGCTCAACAACAAGATTCGGGTCTTCCAACGCCGGGCATACGGTTTACGTGATCCCGAGTACCTTCGGCTCAAGGTTCTGACCTGTACGTTGCCCGACTTTGTGTGAAAACCGGGTCATTTCACTCCACACGATTTGGAGAAGACCCAAAAAAATTAAAAATCTGTTTACTCATGAATGCATGGCAAACATTATCGACCATTCATAGTGCTGCACGCACCTTTTTTCACTCTTAAACCCGGCGTGCCTGGCGCGATTTTCGCAGCCACTTCTCCAAACCCACCCACACCGAGGCACAAAAAGAAACCAACAGAATTTTCCACCAATAATCAAAAGCAATGGGTGCGCTGTGAAAAAATCGGTTCAAGATTGGTGTATAGGCAAATAACATTTGGCTTGCTATCATCAGCACACATCCCAGCAAGATCCATCGATTAGAAAGAACGCCCAACTTAAACACCGACGATCGCAGCGATCGGCAATTCCATAAATAAAAAAGCTGCACCATGACCACCACATTCACTGCCACGGTCCTGGCTTCCTCGATCCTGGCGCCTCGAGTCAATTCCAGATTAAATAGAAAAAACGAGCCGGCTACCATGACTAGGCTGACCACTGCCATGCGCACAAGCATATCCCGACTGATAAGGGCGGCTTGGGGATTCCGCGGCGGTTGCTCCATTAATCCTGGTTCCTGAGGTTCGAAAGCCAAGGTTAAGCCTAAAAACAAAGCTGTGGTCATATTGATCCAGAGCATTTGCACAGGCAGAACCGGCAATTCCTCACCGGTTAGAACCGCTGCCAAGATAACCAAGCCCTGCCCCACATTGGTCGGCAGGGTCCAGACCAGGTATTTGACCAGGTTGCCAAAAACTCGCCGGCCTTCCCGGACGGCTTTTTCCAGAGTTGCGAAGTTATCGTCGGTCAAAAGCATATCCGCAGCTTCTTTGGCCACCTCGGTGCCTGTGATCCCCATGGCAATGCCAATGTCCGCCTGTTTTAATGCCGGAGCGTCATTGACGCCGTCCCCGGTCATAGCGACAATTTGATTTTGCGCCTGAAGCGCTTCCACCAAGCGCAGTTTTTGTTCAGGCGCCACCCTGGCGCATACCGCGAGATTCATCACCAATTTGGCCAATTCCGTATCAGATAAAGCCTCTAGGTCCCTGCCGGTCATGGCTGCCTTGTGAGGCGTCTTTTCGCGTGAAGGAAGAATCCCGATTTGACGCGCAATGGCAATCGCGGTTTGGAGATGGTCGCCGGTGATCATTTTCACTTGAATGCCTGCGGCTTGGCAAGCAGCCACCGCCTGGATGGCTTCAGGCCGAGGCGGGTCAAGCATGGCTTCCAGCCCCAGGAAGATCATTTCCCCCAAGGCTTCCCCCCGGCAAAAATCCCGGCAAGGCAACTCTCCTTGTGCAAAGGCCAACACGCGCAAGCCGATTTGCGAATAGGCTTCGGCTTGCTTTAAAATAGGCGCTGCATCCAGAGGTCTGATCCCTTGAGTGGTCTGAGCCTGTGTGCAAAGAGTAAGTATTTTTTCCACTGAGCCTTTGGCCCATACCATGCTTACCGTAGCAGCTGCCTCGCGATGCAAGGTGGCCATATATTGTCGTTCGGATTCAAAAGGGATAACATCCAAACGCGGGAAACGACTTTGCAAACTGCTCTCCTCCAAAGCCGCTTTGCGCCCAGCAACCAGCAGGGCGGCTTCGGTAGGGTCGCCTTGAATGGTCCACGCTCCCTCCTTCTGAATAAGCTGCGCTTCGTTGCATAACATGCCGGCTGCCAGGCACTGCCCTATAGGACTTTGCAGGTCAATGGTTTGCCTGGTCTCACCCTGGTAAAGTCCTCCCTCCAGGGAATATCCGGTCCCGGTCACAACGTATTCCACGCCTCCGGCCCATACACGCTGTACGGTCATTTGATTCTGGGTGAGTGTGCCGGTTTTATCCGTACAAATGACTGTGGTGCTGCCCAAGGTTTCCACGGCCGGCAAATGCCGGATGATGGCTTGCTTTTTGGCCATGTGGCTCACACCCAAAGCCAGGGTAATGGTCACTACTGCCGGCAAGCCTTCGGGAATAGTCCCTACCGCCAGCGCAATGGCAGCTAAAAACATATGCACTGGGGATTCACCTTTGAGCCAGCCAAATAAAAAAGTCAGCGCTGCCAGGGCTAAAATAGCCGCCAAGATCCAGTGGCTGAAACGGTTTATTTTCCGGATCAATGGTGTTTCCAAAGCCGGCCGATCCAACAGCTTAGCAATGCGGCCATTCTCGGTTTTATCCCCTGTGGCCACCACCAAACCATACGCCTGCCCATAGGTCACCAGCGTACCTGCGTACGCCATATTTTTTCGGTCAGCCAGTATGGTCTCTGGCGGCAATACCAGGGTGTGTTTGGCCACAGGCGCGGATTCACCGGTTAAAGAAGACTCATTCACCTGAAACCCTTTAACCTCCAACAACCTAATATCTGCCGGAACTTTATCTCCGGATTGCAGAAAAACCAGATCCCCCGGCACTGCTTCCCGAGCGGCTACGCGTCTGACTTCTTTATCACGGATAATGGCAGCTTCGCTGGAGAGCATGGCTTTAAGGGATTCAATCGCCTTCTCTGCTTTGGCTTCCTGCAAATACCCGACGATGGCATTAATCAGCACCACGCCAAATATCACGGCTGCATCCACCGGCGCTTTCAACAGCGCGGTGAACAGGGCGGATAATAGCAGTACATAAATCAGCGGTTGATGAAATTGCAGGAGAAACTTGAAAAAAGAGTTTTTCGGTTTTCGGACGCTGAGCTGATTAAGCCCAAAATGCTGCCTGCGGCGCTGGGCTTCAAATAAAGCCAGACCCCGCGTGCGGTCGGATTCTAACAACCGCGCCACCTCTTCGGCAGACAAGTGATGCCAATGTTTGCCCAACAGTGTTTCCATTTAACGATTCCTCGGTTTTCGCGATATCACGATTTCATCCCAATGCCACATCCAACACCATCATGATTAAAAACCCCAGTATGGCTCCGCCGGTGGCGATTTCCGTGTGGCCATTGCGCTGCGATTCCGGTATAACTTCCTCGACCACCACAAATATCATAGCGCCGGCCGCAAAAGCTAAAGCATAAGGCAGCAGCGGCTTTGCCGCCAAGACCATTGCTGCCCCAATTAAGCTCGCAATAGGTTCCACCACAGCGGATAATTGGCCATACCAGAAACTCCTCAATCTTGATAAGCCTTCCCGCCTAAGCGGAACTGAAACGGCAAAGCCCTCGGGAAAATTTTGTATTCCAATGCCCAATGCCAGCGCAACCGCCCCTGACAAGGTTGCTCCCGAAAATCCCGCACCCACTGCGCCAAACGCCACACCGATGGCCAGACCTTCCGGAATATTATGCAGCGTAATTGCCAAAACCAGGAGTGTACTGCGCCGCCAGGATGTTTTGATGCCTTCTGCCTCTGTGGTGGGATAACCAATGTGCAAATGCGGAATAATCCAATCAATCAACCTTAAAAAAACAGCCCCCAATAAAAAACCCACCGCAGCCGGAATCCAGGCTGCCACTGGCCCGCTTTGAGACATTTCAATGGCCGGTGCCAATAAAGACCAAAAACTGGCTGCGATCATAACTCCGCCGGCAAACCCCAGCATGCCGTCCAATGCCTTCTGGTTAAATTTCCAGGTGGTAAATACGGCCGCAGCGCCCAGGGCGGTAATCCCCCAGGTGAAGATCCCGGCGCCAAACGCCTGCATTATTGGAGAAAAATTATGAATAAAATTTATCATGTCCGAGATGATATCCTTTTCTAAAACACCTAAAACAGCAGCGTAAGACACATCCCTACCAGGAGCCTCAAGCGGGATCCCGGGTTCCCCTGGCGCCCCCGAAGCTTTACTCCGGCTATTCCACCACTACGCGGGCGCTTATTCCATGATTTTGTTTGGGATATCCCGGGCGTGAAAGCAAGTAGACCCCCGCAGGCAATCCTTGCTTCAATTCCACAATTTCCATTTGCTTATGCTTCAGTTTGAATTTTACCTCCGTACCCAACAACTCCAAATCTCCATGAGGAATAAACGAAGATGTATACCAATAAACCACTACGGGTTGGTTGCCCTTGAAACGGGTTATTTCGGGTTTAAACTGTTTGTATCCGGCTATGATGGCCACCGCTTGCGCCGTGGCAGTATTGGCGGCGCTTCCCACACGCAGATTTGCGGTCATGGTTTTACCCGATTTTGCTGTTTTAAATTGAATCTCGTAATCACCCGGCTTTAACGCTGCAAGGTTTAAGGCCGTAAGTTTGTTCTTTTCTAATTCCAAAACCAAGGGCGCTGGAAACTGCAAGGACAACGTGCCCGGATCGCCGGAGCCGTTGACCACCCAAAGAGAGCTTGGCGTGTTTTCAGCTATGGTGACCGCCTTCGGGAATACACCCTCGGCCGTGACGATAAGCCCTTGCTCCATAACCGCCGTCGTGGTCAGGGCCGCCGGAGACCCTGGCTCAGCCCAAGCCGAAACGGCACTCAGCCCCGCCGCCAATAATCCGCAGCCAACAATCCATCTCACGTTTTTTCGCATACCCACCTCCAAATTTATTTTGTCCAGTATGCCCCGGTCTCGGCGTACCGCTATCCTGCCAGTATGCCTGCGGCCGGGCAAACTCACGTCCATGAAGTATAGGGGTGTTTCCCCTCATAGGTCGCCGACGCGCCAAACTTATGGCCGCAGGCTTTTTGTTTAAAGGATGCATCGGGTATTTCAGGTTCGCACATGGATTTCAATGCTTCTTTTTTAAAACGCAATTTCCCTCGCAACTGCTTGCGTAGGGTTCAAGGCACCGGCACTACGATCAATAGATGGCGGTCACGCCCACTACGCCATAATGAATCGCGGCAAAACTATACACCTCTGCATTATCCCCGCCGCCTTCCACAAATCGATATCCCAACTTGAAGCGCCAATGCTCATCCGCCTGATAGGTGACGGCCAGCAACACATCCTCGGCGCGGCCTTGAGGTGCAGCCAGGGCTTCAGCGTCCAGCAGCAGACCCCAGGGATGCGCAAAATTCCAGTCCGCGCGAAGATAGAGCAAGGGGACAAAACCCACATTGGTTTTCTGTGCTTTGATGCCGTTGCCCTCCAGACTGATCTCCGCGTCCCGGATTTTGGCAGTCAAGCCGATATGCACATTTGCGTTCTGCTCGTACCAAAAGCGATAACGATACGTAAGCCGGTAAGAGTCAAAACGGTAGAGTGCTTTCAAGCGGGTATGTGCCGGGAATAGTTGACCGGCAAAATCGACCGCTTCGGAAGATTCGCCTTCGCCGTGCAAGCTAAGTGGAGCCACCAAAGCTCCGAGCGCATGATCCTCCGAAAAAGTGTAGAAAAGTCTGAACCGAAAGAAAGTCTCTGGGCGGAACGTGAACGTGTCGGGCAAGGATATTTGAGTGCCGGTTTTTCCGGGAATACGCACGACGTTATACCCGCTGTTCACTTGACCGGTTTCCAGATCGCCTTCCCAAGTACCGGCCCAACTAATGGTTGGAATGCAAAATAGTAAATTCCAAAATAGAATTAATGATCTTACATTATTTAAACGCATGATTCCGCCTCTCTCGCCGAAACAATATTTTCTACAAATAAAAAACCTGGGTGTCGTCCGCTTTGAAAGCATAACAAAAAATCATTTAATACGCTGCTTATTTCCCACGCTACACTCGCTGAGTGCTTTGGGGGATGGCTTTCGGTTAATCGGCTACCGCATCTTGCAAAAACCTTAACCGACTATCCGAAAGCCGTCCCCTTCTACCGCACAATAAGAACTCTCCACCCGGAACGGCCTTGATTCCAGTATATTTTCCACCATGATTATGCTAAACTATGTTGCGTTTCATTATATCTTTATAAGGAATAGAATGCTCCTTAAAAATATTGACAACCTCAAACAATGGTTTCGCTGGACCCTGGTTTGCGGTATAGGGGAGCTAGTGGGATTGGCTGTTGCTTCCATGATTGAATGGGTACTATGGGCAACTTTTGGGACATCACTATTCTTATTGCATGGACTGCTTTTTCTCGCGGTCGCAATAGGTGCCGGATACCTGGAAGGGTGGCTTAGCGGATTTTGCCAATGGATCGTTTTGCAGGAACGGTTCCCCAGCATATCCCTGAAACCTTGGGTGCGAGCCAGCGGCTTCGGAGCTGCCATCGCCTGGTTTCTCGGGTCATTGCCTTCCATTGCTTTTGCATCCTTACCCGGTTTTAAATTCCCACCCATCATGCTTGTCTTCACCGCCATTTTGGCCGGTATGATCCTGGGAGGAATCATAGGTTTATTCCAGTGGCGAGTTTTAAAAAATTACAGCCTCCATAGCGGGCTCTGGATTATCGGCAATGTTTTAGCCTGGCCAATAGGCACACTGATTATTTATATAGTTGCCAGAACCGCAAGCAGTAGCAGCGCCCCTATGCTGATATTCGGCTTAGGCGCTTTTTCCGGCTTAGCATCCGGCCTTGCCATTGGCGGTATTACAGGCTTGTTTTTTATTGCACTTAAACCCACCGGTTCAAAAATTAACTAGCGCCTTCACCTTTTTCCCCGGTCCTGATACTATGCAATTCACGGATTTCATATACAACCACTTTACCATCACCCCTTCTACCAGTGTGCGCATGCTGCTTTATGGCATCGATAATCTTTTCGCATTCCTCATCAGAGCTTATAATTTCCAACTTCAGCTTGGGCGAGGCGTCAACCTGGTAATCCATTTCGTGATGGGGATAGCTTTCATCTTTTTCTCGGCCCAAACCTTTGATTTCTACCATGGACATGCTTGGGGGCGGAGTCCCTCAAAGCTCTTTCCATCCCTTTATTGCTCTTCCCCCGCAGTCCTCCCTCAAAACGAAGTTGCACGTTATTAAATCTTGAACTATATTTATTCGGTATTATAAAAGTACTTTTCGACGAGGCGATGATGAGCAACGAAACAGACCGTAGGATTACGGTGCGACGCACGTTTTTGATCTTCATTCAGATCGGGTGGCTATGCTTCAACCTGGCCATCCGTGCATCCGCGGCTACCTGGACCGTCACGAGCACGGCTGACAGCGGCGCCGGAACGTTACGCCAGCAAATCGCCAACGCGGGCAACGGAGATATCATCGATTTCAACCTTACCTACCCGGCCACCATCACGTTAGCCTCGACCCTTGCGATCAACAAATCGCTTACCCTCGCCGGCCCCGGCGCGGCCAATCTCACCGTGAGCGGAAACAATGCCTGCCGGGTATTCGACTTGACCGGCGGGCTGACCACGATTGCGATTTCGGGCCTGACTGTGGCCAATGGCCGGGTAGACGGCAACGGTGCAGGGATCCAGTTGGGGGGCGCCCTTACGGTTACGCTCGACCGCTGTACTTTCGCCAATAACGCTTGTGTCAGCAGCACCAAAAACACCTACGGCGGAGCGGTGTATTTTCCCGCGGGTGCCACCCTGAAAATCTTCCGCTCGAATTTCTCCGGCAACTCGGCTGCCACCTACTATGGTTCCGGAGGCGGGGCGATCTACGTGCAAGGCAGCGGACTGGTCATGACGGACTGTGCCCTGTGGAACAACAGCGCAGTCATTGCAGGAGCCATCATGGACTATACCCGAACCGGCAACACCACCCAACTGGTCAACTGTACTGTCACCGGGAACCATGGCGCCTATTACGGCGCGGTGTACAAAGAGGATTACGGCACGATGATCCTCACGAACTGCGTGATCACGGGAAACACTTCCGACTACTTCGCGCCAGGTCTTTACGCCACCTATGGATCATTGAACATGCGAAACACGGTGATCACCGGCAACACCACCCCCGAACCCGGCGGTGTCGGAATGGATGTCTACTTGTATTCCATTACCTTCACCTCGGGCGGTTACAATATAACCGGCGACGGCGGCTCGGCCTGGACCACCGGAGACGTGGCGGGGATCACGAACCCCGGTTTGGACACGTTGGCGAATAACGGCGGATGGGTGCGCGCGTGCCTGCCGCAAGCCGCCAGCCTGGTGCTCGATCCGGCTGACAGCAATAACGCCCCTTTTGTAGACAGCCGCGGCTACCTTCGCTCCGGGACAGCGGATCGGGGGAGCTGCGAACGATCCGCTGTTCCGCCTGTGGCTGATCCTGCCGGCACTATTACGCTCACGTCCTTCAATGCCAATTGGGAGAGCGTGCCGGGCGCCACGGGATACTTGCTCGATGTCGCCACGAATGCCGCTTTCACCACATGGGTAACGGGCTACCGGGATCTGGATGTGGGCAATGTGCTCACCTATCCCGTAAACGGGTTGACCACCGGAGCGACCTATTATTACCGGGTGCGGGGAACCAATGGAAATCAGCAGACCTACTACACAAACACGGTCTCCTGTGTGCCCATGTACCTTTCGCCCACCCGGACTGCGACCCTCACGCCGACTTCCACACCGAGCCCCACGATCACCGCGACACCCACCTCGACGCCCACGGGAACCGCGAGCATGACCCCCACGCAGACCGCATCCCCGACGGTCACGCTCACCTCCAGCGAAACCCCAACTCAAACCTTTACGCCCACCGTCAGCGACACGGCGACGCCGACGTCCACATTCACGGGAACCGCAAGTACAACCCCCACGCAGACCGCAACCCTGACACTTACACTCACGTCCAGCGAAACACCAACCCTGACCTTCACGACCACCGCCAGCAGCACACCGACTCCCACACTCACCGCCAACGGGATTTCGACTCAGACCCCCACGTCTACGGTCACCCCCACCCTCGGGATGACACCCTCGGCAACAGCATTCTCCACTCTGACACCCACGGTCACCGCGACCCGGACCCCTGATCCGAAAGACAATTTCGAAGGCTTCCGAGCCTACCCCAATCCGGCCCGGCAGAGTTTGCGTTTCCGTTTCCGCTTGAAACAGCCCGGTGCGGTACGGATTTCCATCTACAATATCACCGGAGAACGAATTGCCGATCTCTCCAGTCATCTGCCGTCCGGAACCAACGATCTTATCTGGAATTGCCGGGACGTTGCCCCGGGAATTTACCTGGCCCGAATGCAAGCCGAAGGGAACGGGAACCAGCAGATCAAGATCGCAGTAATGAAATAACGGTTCCCCGAAAGGTGCCCGCCACTGCTTTATGCAAATATTGACATGACCCAGAAGCAAAAGGACGATTTGAAAGACTCAGAGGGAGATGCTGGCCAAATCAGTCGGATAAAACGCGCCCGGTTTTGTCGATTTCCTTCCATTGACCGCCTAGGATTTTCTGATGCTCGCCGTCTTGGATCAGCGTGCAGCCCCAACCCACTCTCGCTTTTCCCTGTCGAAAGGGATACGCAAAGTCAAATTGCGGTTGAATCACCACTCGGCCGCGTTCGTCAAAAAAACCGAACTTTCCGTCCCGGACAAACCTCGCCAAGCCGTCCACAAAATAGTCGGGGCCATTGTCAAACATGTAGGGGCGGATCACTTCCTCGCCCTTGGAATTGACGAGCACCCAGCCCTGGCCGTCAAGCGCCGCCGCTAGACCGTGACGGGTAAATTCGGTGACGGTCCGAAAACGGGCGGGAATGACGGTTTGGCCGTCTCCACTTTTAAAGCCCCAGAGTCCATCCTGTTCAAACGGCGCCCAGGTTTCAACTGCCGACCTGGGGCCGCGCGCCGACGGACGAGTTTGAACAGTCTGGCAGGCCGTGATTAAGACGAAACAAAGCGGCAAGACCATCCAGCGAGAGTTCACACCCATTGCGTTCTCCTGAGCATCTGCGTTCCTCCCCAGCTTGGCCGGGTGGCTGTGGATACTTTGTTGTAATAGTGTCTTGAAGGACGGCTTTCGATTAATCGGTTACCGTATCTTTTATAAACCTTAACCGACTATCCGAAAGCCGTCCCCTTATACGCACATTTTTTTGCAACTAGCCATTTGCCATAGGCACGGCCTATGGTACACTCACAGGGATGTGTTTAGGATCCTGCAAAGCTTTCCCGCCTAACGAATTTTAGTTGCGGAAAGCGACTCTCCAGAACTGCCGGGAGCCGGTTATATGTCCACCGCCACCGCACAGACTTCACCCTTGCCCGTCTACGCGGAGCGCGTGGGTTGGGGCTTATACCTCGCCCTGCTGGGCGCGGCGGTCTTGGCGCACCTGGATCGAACCGGTGTGCCCTTCCTCCCGCTTTGGCTCACAATCTCCACCTTGTTCTCGGTGGTCATCCTTTTTATCCTGGTGATTCTTTTTGCCTTGCTGGCGGATAAAGGTTATACGGATGCGGTGCGCAACAGCGGCAGTGGATTTCTGGCGCTGGGCGGCGGGCTGGTTTTTACGGTCCTGCTCTTGCTC
>JAAXVQ010000342.1 GCA_013335425.1 Candidatus Firestoneibacteriota bacterium
CGATGCGGTACCACCACAATTGCTTGGGAAAACCATGGCCTTTCAACAAAGGCGTGTTGGTGTAAGGCGGGTTGAGGGTTTGCACCCGGACCCCGCTCCCTATTAGTTCCGCATTCAAGGCCTCGCTGAGCATTTGGATAAAAGCCTTGCCGGCGCCATAAACGGCCAGGTACGGTGAAGGTTGGAAAGCGGAAGCGGACACGACATTTAAAATTCGCCCTTCGCCGGCAGCCGTCAATTGAGGTAAAAACAGGCGCATCAGCTTAAAATAGGCAATCACATTGACGTGGATGATTTTTTCCTGGAGTTCCAGGGGCAGGTCGCCGAAGGAGCCATAGGCAATAATGCCGGCATTGTTGACCAGGACGTGAATGGGTTCGCCGAGCGCCCGTATGGATGCATGAAACTGTTCCGGCCCCTCAGCCTGGGATAAATCCAGTGGGAACAAATGCACCCGGACGGCATGCTCTTGCCGTAGTTTTTCCGCCCAGGAGGTGAGCTGGTTTCTTTCAGCGGGCAAGCAGCCTAAAAAACAATTCGCGCCCTGCTGGGCGAAGCAGGCGGAGAGTTCCTTGCCGATCCCCGAGGACGCTCCGGTGATCACCACGTTTTTACCTTGAACCGAAAAGGATGCCATGGGTAACTCCCTTCAACACGGAGGATGAACCAGTGTACCCGATTTTTTTTTAAAAAAAAAGTCCGGAAGCGCAGAAAACTGCGCCTTAGTCCTAAACCCGGTCCCGTGCTTGACTTCTCGGGCAAAACCAGCGGCATCGACAGCGCTTCTGGAAACCCGGGTCAAATAGTGGTAAACTATTATTGGATCATATATGGTTATGCGGCAGGAGTCCAAGGGCGAAGCCGCCCGACTGGGCAAGGAAGCCGCCCTTCATGCTTGAGTTTTTATTTTTCAGACCATTTTCGAAAGGAAGTTCCACATGGCCAACGTCAAAGGCGCCGCTTGGCTTTGCAACTATGATTACTTTTTAAAGCTCGGAGGCCCGGAAGGCATGCAACGGGTTAAAGCCGCCTTGAAACCCGAGGACCAAAACATTCTCAACACCCTGATTTTGCCTTCGACTTGGGTGGATTGGGGGTTTTTGATGCGCTTTAAAATCTTGGCCGACAAACTGCTGGGCAAAGGTGATTCTTATCACGTCAAACAAGCTTCGATTTATACCGCGCAGCAGGCCCTCGGGGGCATTCATCGCGTGTTCATTAAACTCGCCACCCCGCAATTCATCATCGCCCGCACGGGGCAAATCTGGCGTCAGTATTATGATTGCGGCACGGCCGAGGTGGTCAAACAAACTAAAACCGGCGGGACGCTCATGCTGGGCGGCATGCCCGATATTCCGCTGTATCATGAGATGGATAATTTGCCTTATATGGAAGAAGCGCTGCGCATGTCCGGGAGTAAAAAGGTCACCTCCACGCAATCGAAATGCATGGCGCGCGGAGACGATTGTTGCCTGCTCGAATTTACTTGGGCGTGAAATGCCTGAGACTGCGCCCGGCAACGCCCATGCGCAGCCTCCCGGCAGGCCGAGACCGCCGGACGGGAAGCGCCGAGAGAAGCGGGGGTTGATGCCCGCTGCCCGCCGAGTCGCCTTTGATAGTTTTATTATATGTTTGGCTATTTTGTAAAAATCCGGTATCCTTCGGGTCTGGTCATACATCATTAGGGGGATCCGCCCATGCCCGCCGACAATTCCAACATCAAAGGCAGCTGCATCAAATCAGTCTGCGAGTTCGTCAAGGCCGATGCGGGCGAGCAAAAATGGCAACAGATCATTGAAAAATTGCCTGCCCTGGATCGTGCTGCGTTTTTCGGTGTAATTTTACCTTCCAAATGGTACCCGATCGAGTCGTATTTCAATTTATTGCGCGAGATTGAAAAACAGATCGGCGGGGCAGCGCGTCCGGATTTGGGCATCGAGATCGGCAAAAAGATTATTGCCGACGGGCTTAATTCGTTTTACCGCATGATGATGGGGATTTTAAACACGTCTTGGATTCTGACCAAAGCGCCGTCTTTGTGGAAAATGTATTTCGATAAGGAGACGCTCACGATCCTGCATGTTTCGGACGGACGTTTGGAAGTGAAAATCGACACCCCGCTGGATCCGCCCAAGATGTACTGCTGTGCCGTCATGGGCGGGATACTCCAGGCTTTGGAGTCTTCCGGCGGCCGCCAATGCCGCGGGCAGGAAGTCAAATGCCGGGCTAATCATGAAGCTTGCTGTGAATATCATCTCACTTGGCAGATGAAGTGAACGGTTGATCGGAAACTGGAGACGCTGGGGGGACGTTGCTCGGAAATTCGGTTACTAAAAGAGCCCAATGCAACCCTCTTAAAAAATACGTGATTTCGAGTCTCCTAACAACCGCACATCTGGAGTTCCCCTAAAAACGCACTCGTTTCTCAAAAGTTGCCGGCTACATTCATATTTAAGATTTAAAACCTCCCTGAAATTTGAGAAGATAGTAAACGTAACCTAAGCGGGAGTCCATGGTAGTGGGCGAAGACCGCAGGCATTTTCACGAAAAATGCAAGGAGGGTAAATGATTCGACACAGCATGGCGTTGCTGGTCCTTGCGGTTGGGTTGAACTTGGCGGGTACGGCTTTGGGCGCCAACACCACCGTGGTGCTCAAAGACGGCTCCATCGTCAAAGGTGAGATTAAAAAATTAGACGCCCAGGCCGTGGAGCTCTCGGGAAGCGTCGGCAACATAACCATTCCCATGAACCAAATTGAAAAAATAAACTCTGAAGTCAGCCCCACTACGGGCGCGGGCGCTGAAACACCAGCCAAGCCGCCCCGTGTTCAAAAGTTAGTTTTAAAGCCGTCGGTTGAACCCGAACCCGAAAATCCGAGGCAAGGCATCGTCGCCTACGATAAAGACAGCATTTACAATCACCGCACTTTGGGACTGGGGTTAGCCTTGGGACAATCAACCGGCTTTGGCTTGAGCGGACTTTTTTGCGTTGCGCCGGTTACGCTGGTGGTCACCGGGGTACCCTTGCCCGACGGTTATAACACCGGCGCTCAGCTTCAATGCGATGTTTTTACCAGGTCGTCACGGCGTCTTTATCTTTGTGCCGGTGTTTCGCACTTTAAGACAGGTGAGTATTACAGCCGGAGCGTGGGCATGGG
>JAAXVQ010000343.1 GCA_013335425.1 Candidatus Firestoneibacteriota bacterium
CCCGTGGATGAGAGCTTCGTTCAGTACCGGCCATCGTTTGCAGATGAAACCGCGAAGGCGGGGACGTGGTTCTACCGCGTTCTAGCACGCAACGCCTCTGGGGTTTCAAAACCTTCCAACATTGTCGGACCGGTGAAGGTCACACGAGCGACGTTCGTTGACGAGCTGGCTGACTTCGCTCGGCTGCACGCGCGTGAAGGGAATCTCGAAATTCGCTCGCGCGATTGCCGTCAAGCCAAGGAAGACGCGCATCGCGCCCGGGGCGAAAACCTTCAGCTACGCCCTTAAGGCGTTCTTCCCGGAGCCAACGGGCGGCGCCTGAGCCTGCCCGGATGGCCGTTGGCTCCCGACAGCTGCCGCCCCGGCGTATCGAACAGGCGCGCCATCCTTGGCTGGCCTTGGGGTTGATCTTGGGGTTTGCCGGGCTGATCGTGGGCGGCGTCTGGTTCGTCTATGCCAGCGGCCTGGTTGCCAACCGCTTCAAACCCGATATTGAGCGCGAGCTTTCCAAAGCCTTGAACCGCCCCGTAACCATGGAACGCCTCGAAGGCGGCGTTTTCGACCGCGTGGTGCTGCGCCACGTCGTCATCGGCGCCCCGGCCAACGATCCTGACTCCTTAAGCATTACCATCGACCGCGTGGTGGTGCGTTATTCCCTGTGGGACATCCTCGTTAAAAAAAAAGCCTTGGCCGAGGGCTTACGGGAAATTCAGCTCATCCGGCCTCTGATCCGCATTGAACGCGGGGCCGACGGCGTTTGGCACAGCCCCAATCTGATTTCCTGGGCGGGTTCAGCCGCAATGCCGATGACCGTCCTCCCACCCATCAAACTTTCCCTGGCCGGGGGCGAAATGCGCTTTACGGCTCCGGGGCAAAGCCTAAGCCTCCACCATTTACGCGGATTTTTAAATTTCAAGGATTCCACGCACGTTCCCCTGTTTTTATCCGGGCGTACCGGTACCGAGCATTTGCAAAACGTCAAAGTCTCCGGAGAGCTGGACTTGACCCGCGGGCAATTCAACTTGGGGTTGTCGGCGGAAAAGTTGGCGTTGCGCCCCGCCGAACGTATGGTCCGGTTTTCTCCCTATTTGGAGGTGTTGGGAGGCACGGCTACGATTTCCTTGAAGGCCGCTTCGCGCCCGCCTTCGAAAAACGACCTGATTCCGGGCGTGGATCTGCAAGGCAAACTGATATTAAATCAATGCGCGGCGAAAACCACCCTGGTCAACGTGCCGTTGCGCGGACTAGTCGGCGTAACCTTGTTGCACAACGATCATCTCTCCATTAAAAATCTTCAAGGCCAGATTGGAAAAACGTTTTGGTCGGCCACCGGCACGATCCAACATTTGCAGCGCCCGACCCTTTTTTTGAAGGTCGAAAACCAGAGGTTACGGTTGGTGGATTTGGTCGAGTCCTTTCCGCGTTTTGGACAGTTGAAGACCACCGGAGAAGGTTCGGAGGTCATCCTGGTTCAGGGTACCGTGCCGGATTTAACGGCCACGGCCACCGTACACTTGGCCAACGGCAAGATCGGACAAATGGTCATCCGGAATTTCGAAAGCATATGCCGTTATGCCCACGGCGAGTTGAACCTGTTGCTGGCCAAAGGCGTGGTGGCGCACGGGACTGCCGAAGGCCATGGCCGGATCCGTTTGGCGGACACCCCACAGGAAGCGCCCAGCATCGATTTTTTCATCAAAGGGCAGGCTTTGTCTTTACACGATTTGGGTTCGCTTTTTAAAATTTCCAATCTCGAAGGTGATGTGGATGCACAAGTTTCGGTGACCGGCAGGTTGGATCATCCGACTTGGAAGGGAGAAGTCTCGGCACCGGTTTTAAGTTGGGGCAAAAATGAGTTTAAGGAATGCCGGGTTGCGCTTGCGGCCGGGCCCGACCAAGCGGCGGTGACCGCCAAGGCCAATTGGGGCGCGCTGACGGATTTGGCCCTGGAGCTGGCGCTTTCCCGCAAATTGAACATCTGGCAGATTCAACCTTTTCGGGTATCGAGGCGAGGAGAAGAATTGTTGCGCGTTGCGGGAAAATATTCCCCCGAGGAAAACGGCGCCTTGGATGTCAGTTTAAAAGGCAAACAAATACCTTTGGCGCTCATGCCGGTGTGGCCAGCGGGGCTCAGGCACATCAACGGCCCATTCACCCTTCAGGGACGGTGCGGCGGAACTTTTTCCCATCCCCGGCTCACGTTAAAGGCCTCCTCGCCGCGTTTATGCCGCGACTCGGAAGCGAACCTGGATTTAAAAAGCGAGTTATTTTGGGACGGGGAGCGTTTGCAGATCCTCGCCTTGGAGTTCGACCGCGGCCGGGCGCTGATCAAGGGCATCCTGGATTTTAAAGCCAAAACCTTGGAACAAGGCGAACTTAGGCTGATGGGTTGTCCCGTCGAATCCCTCGCCGTTCTCGCCGGGGTTGCGCCCGCGGTGCAAGGACGTGTCCAAGGTCTGGTCAACATGCATGGGCCCTTTCGTCAATTCGTCAGCAAGGGTGAGTTGCAGTTTTCAACCCTCAAAGGGAAGTACCTTTCCGCCCAAAGCGGCACGGCGAATTTCACGACCAATGGGAAGAATATTTGGATCAAGCGCTTTGAACTCAGCCAAGGCCACGGCAAATTAAACGCCACGCTGGAAACCAACGGCGATAAAAACGGTTACCTGCACGCCCGCGCCTGGTTGGACGGGTTTGAACTGGCCGGTCATCGTTACGCCGGGGACATGAAACTCGACGGCACGCCCCGGGGAAGCGCGGGGGATTACCACTTGACCCTGGCCACCGGCAATCTTGCACGGGATGCGGAGGCTTTGCCGCCGGCAACGGGCGTATTTGAATGGCAGGGTTCCACGCGCCTTTTAACGGTGAAAAATGCCGCTTGGGGGGGCGACCTGGCATTGACCGGGCAAGTCAACCTGGAAAAAGCGCCCGTGTTCCAATTGCAGGCTTCTTTTGATCATGCCCGTCTGAAGGCCTTGCGTGAATTTTTTCAACCGGACGCCAAACCCGCCAGGGAACCTTTATCCGGTACCGTGCGCCTGCAAGGGACGGAAGGGGTGGTGAAAGCCGATCTCAACTTGTTGTTGGGGACCGGGGAGCTTAAAGGTACGGTGCAAACCGAGGCAGCTGCCGGCAATACGCCGGCCGGTC
>JAAXVQ010000344.1 GCA_013335425.1 Candidatus Firestoneibacteriota bacterium
GGCCGGCGAATATTTGGCTCCGGAACGGTAGATCAGGTACTTTTCGTTGGGCGCCAGAGTTTTGGAACCCGGCAGCGACAGGTAGACAAAATCTCCCACGGTCAGCAGGTCGTGTTCATCCCGGGGGCGCAGGATGGGTACCGAGTTGCCGGCGGCACTTTCAGCCGCAGACGCCTGCACGGCCGCAGGACTTTCCGCCGTCTTGGCCGCCTGCACCGTTGCCGGAGTTTCCGCGGCTTGCGTAGGTTCTTTTTTCCGCATGGCGGTTGGCGGGTTGGGGTTCACCGACGCCTCTGCCGCCGGTGCGGCCGGCGCCTCCGCCTCCGACGTCTCGGGTTCGGCGCTTTCCGGTTCCGGCGCTTCCGGCAAGGCTTCAAAGGCCGACGACGTTGCGATCACCTGCACGGGCTTTTCAGCGGCAGAAACGGAAACCGGCGCACTGACCGATTCGGTTTGAACAATCAGACTATCCAACGAAGAATTATCATCCTCTTGCTCCGGGTCGGCGACCGCCGGGGTTGAAACCTTGGGCGTGGTGGCACTGACGGCTCCGGGTACGCCCAGGGCGGCTATCAGCAGCAGACCTATGAGGATCTTGAGATGCTTCATGACATGACTCCGTGGTTGCGCCTGCCTCGCGGCCGAAACGCCGGATTGGCCGGGTTGATTTTCGCCTTGCCGATCACGTCCCCGTTACCAGGAAAAAAACAACCGTCTTGCTGGGGCGATTATAGCACACCCGCGCCCCGCGTCTAACCGGAAACTCAACAGCCGCCCTTGCTAATCAATCTTTTGCTGGCAATACTTCAGGTTATGGATAAAAAGCGTCTCGCGCGGAAAACGCTCCAAGGCTTGTTCATAGATCAAGGTTGCAAATTCCCATTGCCGGCTGCGGATATACTCCTGGGCGCGGATATTCCAGATGGCGATTTCATGGCTGCGAAAATAAATGTCGTTCGGCCTGAGTTCCCGCGCGGTCCTGAGCAGGTACAAGGCGCGCTCCCACTCTTGGCGGGCTTGCAAGTCCGACAAGAGCCGGTCACACCAATCTTTGACCAGCAAGGCATCCGGCTGGGCCGCACCCCGCAGGCTTTGGTAGCTGCGGATCACGGCGCTGCCTTCATCTATATAAAAACGATCATCCGTTACGGGCAATTCCGCCAAGGCTTCGGTGTACAAACTGGGAATCAGGGTTTTAACCGCCGTCAGGGTCGGAAACCGGGAACGAGCCTGGGTCAACCAAGCTTCCAGTTGCACCCAATCATGCTCCCGGCTATAGGCCCGACCGCCGGTTTGGATGATATATACGATTTTTTTACGGAAATGATCCGGCAGCAGTTCGGCTGCCAAAGCATTATCACAGGCTTCCAGGGCCAAATCCCATTGCTGCTTGGCCAAAGCGGCATTGGCCCACAAATCCCTGACCGCGGCCGCATTGTTGCGCAGGCGTGGATGCCGCGGGAAAGCTTTTAAGGCCTCATCATAGGTGCGACAGGCCGAAACCCAATCATGCTGTTCCAACGCCCTATCCGCCAAAGCATCATAATAATCGGCGTTTTTCTCGGCCGGCAACGGAGCGATAATTTTAAAGTCAGTGTGGCTTTCGGGTCGGGCGCTCTCGGGCTCAGGGGAACACTCCGCCCCGCTTGGGGAAAAAACAATTAGCCCCAAAGTTAAGATTCCTATGATCATACCTAGGTGTCGAGAATGCATTTTTCGCCTTCGCTTCCGGGGCGTATCCGTTTGGGAGACCGGATTCCCGGTAAAAGAGTGAAAATAATTTTTTGCTTGCTAATAAAGCTCATTTTAAAACACCGACCTACGGACACCCTTAAGCATATCCTACAAAATCGCATTTTTCCAGCCTCCGGGCATCAAATCCGGAGGAAAAACCGGCAATGTTGGCACTTCCCATATCTGCCTAAAAATCTCCATTTGAAATTTTCTTACATTTTACTTAAATTATTCCTGACAGTTCGCCGATAATTTATAGGACGAAAAATATTTCTAAAAAGGAGGTTAACGCGGTTTTCCAAGCTTCGGCAACAAGCCAAAGCAGATTTGCAATCATTTCACATCTCAAGGGGGAAAAACGCATGAAACGCATTCTGGCATTTTCATTGACGCTGATCTGCGCGCTCCAAACGGCCGGTTCGGTCTTGGCCGTGCGTTGGATCGACAACATGAGCTACCGTGTGGAAACCATGGGCGGCGCCACGTTGGGGATCGAAGACGAAACCACCGCGTTGACCTCGTTCAACCACGAAAACGGCGCGGGCCTGGCTTTTGACAAAAAAGTCAACCGTTTGGATATGGGCGTAGACTACACGACGGAAACCACGAAAATTTCCAGCGCCTTTTTCGATCAGAAAACAGACGCTGTCGGCATGGAACTGGTCCGGCCCGGCGGCGAGTACCGCGGCCTGAGCTACTGGCTCAACGACAGCTTCTTGGTGCGCGCCGGTGTGGAAGGCATGAGCACCAGCTCCAGCACCGAAGTGACCGTTCCCGGATCACCGGCCGAAACTTATAAAATGAGTTTTGCCGGCCTGGGCGGCGGCCTGGGGTTGGTGTATAAATCCCCCTTCGGCTTGGCCGTAGGCGCAGGTCTTTCCTATATCGGCGCCGGTGGAAAACCCGACCGTTTTGACGGGCCCTTTAACGCCGTAGGCATGATGGCTGCCGGCGGAGAGACCACCAAATTGGAACTGACGGCCACGAACCTGGATTGGAATGCCGGGGCGGTTTATGTCTTGGACAACGTCGGCGGCAACAACACCCTGAGCATCGGCTTAAACGCCGCTTCCGGCGACGATCGTCCGGACGTTTCCAGCTTGAGCTTGACTTCCAATCCGCCTTTGAACCTGGGTGATTACAGCGCCGTGTTCAATGTCGAAGGCACGGCCATGGGCGGCTTGGCCGCCATCACCAGCACATCGCACTCGGCGAAGAGCCCCTCGGCGGCGTCGGCAAGCTCGACCGCACTGCCGATGCGCTCGACGGAGACGCCCTCGGGGGGCGGCACGTCCATCGGCCCGGCCAGCAACGTCACCTGAGCGCCTCGGGCCAGCGCCTCCTCGGCCAGCGCCACACCCATCTTGCCGCTCGATCGGTTGGTGATGACACGCACCGAGTCCAACGGCTCCTC
>JAAXVQ010000345.1 GCA_013335425.1 Candidatus Firestoneibacteriota bacterium
CCCTTCGTCCCCTCCCACCAAGTCCTGGGGAGGGGAATTTTCAATAGACCTTTCCGCAACAGAAACGAACTAAGTCCGGGATCAAGCTAAAGCTTGACCCGGGTCAACTCAAGGCGGTCTGCAAACATGTCTTCCTTCTGGCGCAAGCTAAGCTCGCAGTTGTTTTCTTTAATAACCTGGTTTTCAGCCAAAAGCCTTTTCAAACGCGGCTTGGCGGCATTTTTGTGCGTAATTATGCTCTGGCCGCATTTGAGCTGGGCCTTTGAGCCCCGGCTGAATCCCAAAAACCTTTCCCAGCCGGTCGCGGCCTTGGCTTTCCCCACCGAAGTTGCCCAAATCACCCAAAGCAATTCTTCCTCGCAGCCGCGGCTGTTTCACATTCAGGATTTGCATTGTCAATATGAAACCCAAGCCAACATCGCCAAATTGCTGGACTATCTCCAGCGAACCTACGGCGTTTCCTTGATTTTAATGGAAGGCGCTTCGCAGCGGGTCAATGTCGCCAAGTTGTCCACCTTTCCCGTTCCCGAAGTCCGTCAAGCGGCCGGGGACTACCTGATGCGCCTGGGAAAATTGTCCGGCGCCGAATACTACGCGGCGACTTCCGCCCAACCGGTAATTCTGGAAGGCTTGGAACAAGCGGATTTGTATCAGGCCGAGCGGATCTGTTTAAAAAAATTCTATAATTTTGAAGCCCAAGGCCTGGCACAGGATTTCCGCGACGAATTCAACCAATTAAAGACCCAGATCTATTCACCGGCGGCGGCTACCCTGGACCATTACCAGACCGGCTTTAACACAGGCACGCTTTCCCTATTGCAATATGCCCAAGCGCTTCTCAACTATTCCCGCCAAGCCGCCCACCCTCTGCCGGCTTTCCCCGAACTGTTGCAGTATTTGGAACAAAATCAGGCTGAGCCTGAAAGCGGTTCAGGCCCCGATAACCTCACCGGGCAAATAGAGCAATGGGCGCGGCAGTTACAGGTCGAAGCTTGTCGAACCGCTGCCGAAAGGGATCTGGCTGAAAGGTTGCGTGGCTTTGCCCAAATCGAGGCGTGCTTGAACTTAGGCGCCACCTTTGCGGACATCAGCGAAATCCGTCAAAAACCTGAGGCTTATGACCTTCGGGAATTAGCCGCTTTTTTGGCCAACAACGGCCGGCCCCAGGACTTGCAGGATCTGCAGACTTTGGAAGGCTATTTTCAAAGCGCGCTCCACTTTTATGCTTTGGCGGATCAGCGTTCCCTGGCGTTTGCGCAACGCGCCCGCGAAGCGCTCCGGCAACATCCCGATGCCAATATTGTTCTGATTACCGGCGGGTATCACACCCAATTGTTGACCAGCCAATTCAAGCAAGACCGCCTGCCCTATTGTTCCGTGAAGCTGCGCCGGCCTTTTCAGGAAACCGAAAACCCTTATAGCGCCTTGCTGAGCAATCCGCGCTGTTTATTGGAAAACCTGCTGGTCCCGCCGCAGCCTTCCCAAATGGCGCTGCCGCCTTTCTTTGAGCAAACGGCAACGGCTCCGGAATCAATTTCAACCGGACATGCCCTCTCGGAAGAAATGGTTCGATCCTATGACTTTTTAGAGGGTTTGGTGAAAGCGCTGAACGCCGCCAACGATTTTACTTTCCCGCATCCTTCCTTGGAAGCGTTGGCGCGGGAAACTGCCGAACAATTACGCCGCTACCCGGCGGACAGCGGTCGGGTGGATTTGGACCTGGCCCATGCGCAAGCCTTTGCCCAGGCAGTGCTGATCCCTGTAGGTCGTTCGGAAAAACCAAAACTACAACCCTTTATTGTGATTTATCCCCAGGCTTCACGCGTAGCCTTGCCTTCACCCGTATCGCTCTTGACGATTCACGGCAACCGGCTGGGTTTTTATCCGGCCGCCATGCGCGGCGGGATCGAAAAAAGCCTGCGATCCCACCCTCGGGAAAATGCCTGGAAAATATTCAGCTTGCGTTTCGCCGCCTGGGCAGTAGAAATCCAAAATCGAATTTCAGCAACCTTCCGCAAATTTTCAGACGCTTCCGGTGCCGTACCCGAAACGGCCAACAACGGCGGCAGGCAGGAAAAAATTCAAAAGCAGCGGCAGGGTAAAACCACCGTCCTGCCGGTGCTCACGGAATTGGTGAATGATCTAAAATTAGCCGCGGGACTGCTCCCCATTCTGGAACGTTTAAGTCCCAATCCGCCTTCCTGGCTTTGGACCCTGGGGTCCTTGGGAGCCGTGCTGGGCTTCATCGGCGTAAGCTCGGTTTTTTCCAATTGGCTCTTGGCAAAAAAGCAGCACCGCGTCTTCACGTTCCGGGAAATCCGACAGGTGATCCAAAAGGAATGGGCCGATTACCGCCAAAGCTGGGTTAAGCTGTTTGCAACGTTTTGGGAAAACCGTAAATTTCAACCGCAAGCCTCCTGGCTGGCCATGGGATTACTGCTCAGCGCCCGGATGTTTGATTACGGCACTCAGGTCTTCCATTTGCAGCACCTGCCCATGATCCTGGCGTACAGCGCCGTGGGCGTGGTGCTGCTGTTGACCGGGTGGGGAGCGATGCGCCACCGGCACAAGACTGTGTGGTATGCGGACATCATCAAACAAAGCCTCCGCATCCTCGAGGCCGTGCTGGTGGTTCAAGTTCTCAAACTTCCCTTCGCCTTCGCCCTGTTGGCTTTCGGAGCCAGCGAGGTGTTTGCCGATCGGATCAATGACGCTTTTTTAAAAGGGCTTAAAAAAGTCATCGGGGTGCTTTCGTTTGCCGAACTTTTCACTTCCCTGCGCAATTGGATTTTAAAGGACAAGCCTGAAAAACAAAACTCGGACGCTTCCCTTGACGGGACTTCCGAAGGCAAACGCAATTTTATTGTCTCCTCCCCCCGACAGCGCATGCAGTTTTTAATCAACCCCCATAACCCCATTACCCAATTGCTCGCGCTCTTTCTTTTGGCCAATATTTTGTTCATGAATTTTTATTTCAACATACCTTTTCAACTCTTGTTGATTTTACAGGGTGCCATGGGGGTCGGACTAATCCTGCAATGGCTCTTTATATTTAAAAACGTGCAAGTCAGCCAAAAAGTGAAATTAATTTCCCTAACCGGAATTTTGCCCGCGGTTTTGCTTTCGGCTTTGCAGGTGTG
>JAAXVQ010000346.1 GCA_013335425.1 Candidatus Firestoneibacteriota bacterium
AACGCCTGCTGAAACTGCAAAAAAAATAAGCGAAGCGGTGCCAGGCACAAATTAAAGATTTTTAAAACTTTTTCCCGACTGGGCCTGTCACCGCTTCGCTTATTTTTTTTGCAGTTTCAGCAGGCGTTCCCCGGCGGCGTTGAGGGTCTCGGGTTTTTTGGCGAAGTGAAACCGTACCAAATGATGCACCGGTTCGCGGAAAAAGCTGGACCCCGGCACCCCGGCCACGCCGATGTTTTCGACCAGCCACTCGCAAAACTTCACGTCGTTGTCCCAACCCAGCGGCCTAATGTCGACGAGCACATAGTATGCGCCTTGGGGGCGGGTGTAAGTGAGGCCCGCACGGTCGAGATGCCCCAGGAAAATATCGCGCAAGTCCGTGTACTTTTGGCGCAAATCCGTGTAGTAGGTCTCCGGCAGGGTCAGGCCTGCGATGGCCGCGGCCTGCAGGGGCGCGGCTGCGCCCACGGTTAAAAAGTCATGCACTTTGCGGGCGCCTCGTATGACCTCGGGAGCGGCGATGACATACCCGAGCCGCCAGCCGGTGATGGCGTAGGTTTTGGAAAGCGAACCGCAGGAGATGGTCCGCGCGAACATGTCCGGCAAGGACGCGAAGTAAACATGCTCGTGGGGTGCGTAGACGATGTGCTCGTATACTTCGTCGGTAATGACGAACGCGTCGAACTCCAGCGCCAGTTGGGCTATGGACTCCAACTCCGCCCGGGTGAAAACTTTCCCTGAAGGGTTGGACGGGTTGCACAACACCAGCGCCTTGGCGCCTTGTTCAAAGGCTTGGCGCAATTCAGCGGGGTTAAACTCAAAATTCGGCGGACGCAGCGGCACATAGATCGGTTCGGCGCCGGCCAGAATCGCGTCGGCGGCATAGTTTTCATAAAACGGCGAAAAAACCGCCACCTTGTCCCCGGGGTTGCAGGCGGTCATCAGTGCGACCATCATCGCCTCGGTGGAACCGCAGGTCACCACCACATGTTCGTCGGGGTTCAACGCCAGCCCCATGCAGCGGGATTGCTTGGTTGCCAAAGCCCGGCGAAAATCCGCCGCGCCCCAAGTCACGGCATATTGGTGCGGTCCCGCCTGGGCGGCTGCGGCCAGGGCTTGTTTGAGATCTTCCGGCGGATCAAAGTCCGGAAAACCCTGAGCCAGGTTGATCGCGTTATGGCGCAGCGCCAGACGCGTCATGGACCTGATAACCGACTCTGTGAATTGTTCCAAACGTTTGCTGGTGGCGGGCATAATGAACCTTTCTCAAAAATCCGCAGACATTAGGCAGAAGCGACATCGGGCAGTCTGCGCCGTTGCCTCGGGAGAGCCCGGATCCCGGAATCATTTTCCGTAGATTTTAGCGATCTATATTCCCCCGCCGTCGTTGAAATAGTCGGTTAGTTTTCCGACAATCTCTTTGGCATCTTCCCCCTCGGCGGTTATCGTAACCGAGTCTCCTTGGGCGGCTCCCAGCATCAAAACGCTTAAAACCGAACAAGCATCGGCGTGCCGGCAGTTTTTGCACGATAAGGAAACTCTTGATTGGCTTTCCTTGCACATTTCCACTACATTGGCGGCCACCCGTAAATGCACGCCCTGAGGATTATTGATTTTCACTTCCTGAATTTCTTTAGGCATGTTGCCTCGCTTTTTTCCGAAAGCCATTGGCAAATTCGAAAAAACCGGTTCTTAGACAAATGAGCGTCTTCGCGGACTTTTAGCGTATCCGCTTTTACTCATAGTTCTTCAATTGAATAATGGTGGGATTTACGCCGCAAACCTGGCAGTCCTGATTTTTAGTAAAGCGCGCTTCCCTAAACTGCATGGTTTTAGCATGCAGGATTAGCAATCGATCGGTCAGCAAGCTGCCTTCCCCTAAAAGAAATTTAATCGCTTCTGTGGCCATGAGCGTGCCTAAAATCCCGGCAACGGCACCCAATATGCCTACCTGGGCGCTGGTGGGAACTACACCGGCAGGCGGCAAGTCGCGGAACACGCACCGGTAGCAAGCGGAAACCCCCGGTCTCACAGTCATGGTTTGTCCCTCAAAGCCTAAGACCCCGCCATGGGAAAACGGTTTTCCCGCCAATACGCAGGCGTCGTTAATTAAAAATTTGGCTGCAAAGTTATCAGTGGCATCTACTACAAAATCATAATCCGCCGCCATGGCCAAAGCATTTTCCGCACGAAAACGCGTCGGGTAGGTTACTACCCGGACTCCGGGATTGAGCAGGTTGATTTTCCTTTGGGCGGACTCTGTCTTGGGCTTTCCCAAGTCCGGAGTGCCATGGATCACCTGACGTTGGAGATTGGTCAAATCCACTACGTCCGAGTCCGCAATACCCAATGTGCCCACACCCGCGGCCGCCAAGTACAGAGCTACGGGTGAACCCAAACCGCCGGCGCCGATGACCAAAACTTTGGACGCAAGAAGCTTGGCTTGACCCTGATCACCCACTTCAGGAAGAAGCAAATTGCGGCTATACCGCGTCCTTTGTTCCTGTGTCAATTCCATATTAAAAGCCTTTCCTGGAAATCCGGGAAGATTATTTTGCTGCTGCTTCCAGGTCGCCCTGCAGGTCTTCCACGGCTTCCAACCCGACAGATAACCGGATTAGAGCCGGAGAGATGCCCAAGGCTTCCCTGGCTTTTGCCGGTATGGCGGCATGCGACATTTTCGTGGGGTAAGACAAAATCGACTCCACCCCGCCGAGGCTGACGGCTACACTCCAAAGTTTAACGTGTTTCATAATCTTTTCCGTACGCGCCGTCGAATCGGTCCGGAGCGATACCACCGCCCCAAAACCTTCGGCCTGTTGTCGGATAATCTCGTGACCCGGATGATCTGCCAATCCGGGATAAAACACCTGCTTTACCCAAGGCTGCGCTTTTAGCCACTCCGCTAAAGCCTGCGCCTGGCGGGATTGAATTTCCAAGCGGGCGGAAAGAGTCTTTATGCCCCGCAGCAGGAGCCAGCAATCGTTGGGCCCCAAGACCGCCCCGCAGGTATTTTGCACCACCTTGACCGCCCGCCCCAATTCCTCGGTTTTGGTCATCACCGCGCCGGCAATCAGATC
>JAAXVQ010000026.1 GCA_013335425.1 Candidatus Firestoneibacteriota bacterium
GGCAGCGCCCCATCACCGTCGAGCGGCACCGGCGGCACAAGTGGCGGCTACCGCCCACCCACGGGCTCAGGCGATTTCTGTTGTTTCCTGATGCTCTCGCAGCAGGTCTATTATTAAATACCGTTTGGTCGACCATGCGCTGCCCGCAAAGCGACTCGAACAAATCCAGGACCATTTCCCGTTCACGAAAGGTATAGGTCAGAGGCGTGAAGGCGCCCAGGTCCATGCCCATGGCTCCCAGCCAAATCAAGTGACTGGTAATGCGCATCAGCTCGCTGACGATCACGCGCAGGTACTCGGCGCGGCGCGGAACCTCGACCCCGCCGAGCTGTTCGGCGGCCAGGCAGTAGGACCATTCGTTGAAAAAAGCGGCCAGGTAATCAATGCGGTCGGTCAAAAAAACATACTGCGGGTAGCTGAGTCCCTCCCCCATTTTTTCCATGCCGCGGTGCACATAGCCGAAATCCGGCTGCGCCGCAACCACGCGCTCGCCGTCCAGCCGCAAAATCAGGCGCAATGCCCCGTGCGTGCTGGGGTGCTGCGGCCCCATGTTCAAGGTGACTTCTTCGGTGGTCAGCGGCGCCGTGGGCAGGGCGCCGGTGGAGGAAATTTCAATGGTCATAGCGCCTTAGGCTCCCGGTCGTTTCAGCAGTTTGTCGTCCGTATAATCCTTGCGCAACGGATACCCGGTCCAGTCTTCAGGCAGCAAGATCCTGCGCAAATCCGGGTGACCGTGGAAACGGATGCCGAACATATCGAAAATTTCGCGTTCGTACCAATCGGCGATGCCGAATTGCGCCACCAAGCTGGGTGCTGCGGGCGCGGCTTTGGGCACCGGCGCTTTGAGGGTCACGCGGGCGCGCACGTCCGTACCGGAAACCAAGTGCAGCACCAGGATAAACACCTCACCCGCATCCAGGGCGGTGTAGTCTTCACACACATCCAAAGGCAGGGGTTTCAGGGCTTTGAAGGCCGCCAGGGCCGCAGGTAATTCCGTTGCCGCGCCCAAGGTGACGACCGGGCCAAAACCGCCGGCTGCCCCCACGGAGGCCTGGGGAAAGGCCGCGCGCAATTGTTCCAAGGTCACGGCGCTCATGCGGCCGGTCCTTTCACCGGACGGCGCCCGGGCAGACGGTCCTCGGCGATTTTCTTTTCCAGTTCCAAAATGGCGTTGAGCAGACCTTCGGGTTTGGGCGGGCAACCGGGCAGGTAGATGTCCACGGGGATCAATTGGTCCACGCCGCGCACCGTGCCGTAGGAGTCGTAATAGAACGGCCCCCCCGAGGTGGCGCAGGCGCCCATAGCGATCACGTAACGAGGTTCGGCCATTTGTTCGTAGAGGCGCTGAATGCGCGGCGCCATTTTCCAGCAAACCGTGCCGGCCACCACCATCATGTCCGCCTGACGGGGCGTGGCACGCAGCACTTCGTTGCCCAGGCGCGCCCAATCGTAACGCGGGGCGCCGGTGGAGAACATTTCAAAGGCGCAACAGGAAAGTCCGAACGTCAGGGGCCAAAGCGAATTTTTACGCCCCCAGTTTAGAAAAAATTCGGCCGTAGTGAGCAACAGCCCCCCACCCGGAAATTTTTCAGTCAAACCCGCCATGGCTTCCACTACTGCCATTTTAGAACTCCTTTTTTCCAGGCATAGGCCAAACCCAGCAAGAGGATCACCACAAAAACCAACATTTCCATAAAGGCAAACATCCCCAGGGACCTAAAAACCACGGCCCAGGGAAAAAGGAAAACCGCTTCCACGTCGAAGACCACGAACACGATGGCGAAGAGGTAAAACAAGGGGCGGAAACGGACCTGGTCCGTGCCCACCGTGGGTTCGCCGCATTCGTAGGGTTCCAGTTTTACGGGCGTGAAATTGGCCGGACGCCCCAGCCAGGAAATGACCGCACCGGCCACCAGGCAGAAAAGGCCCACGCTCAAGGCCACGAACATATTGGCATATGCGCCCAAGGGTTCCACGTGCTCTCCTCGTCTACATTATATATATGTAATTAATGGTCCCGTTCAACGGCAAAAACAGCCAAATCCAAAAGTTCCTGCTTGGCCGCAGAGGCCGGAAGCGCTTTCAAGTTTTTGCCGGCTTTTTCGGCATAATTCAGTGCCAGATCGCGGCTTTGTTCCAGTGCCCCGCAACCTTCCAACGCCCGGAGCAAAACTTCCCGCCGGGGCAGGGGGTGTCGAAGTTCCTGCAACACAGCCTGCCGGACCTGTCGGTGGGAGGAACGCAACCCGTAAATCACCGGCAAGGTCACCCGCCCTTCCTGCAAATCCAACCCAACCGGCTTGCCCACGCGGGTCTTATCGCCGGTGAGATCCAACAAATCGTCCTGAATCTGAAACGCGATGCCGAAATTGCGGCCATACTCGGCCAAAGCGCGCGCCTGTCCCGGTGTGCCCTTGCCCACCACCGCGCCCCCTTCACAGCACGCTGAAAGCAGGCTGGCGGTTTTGTGGGAAATCATTTCCAAATATTCGGCCGGGTGGAGATCGGGTTTTTTATAAAACTTAATTTCCTGAATCTCCCCCAGGCATACTTGCGTCACGGATCGGGCCACGATCCGACTGATCCTCGTAGGCATGTCCGTCACCAGCAAGTTCATGGCCTGGGAAAACATCAAATCACCGACCAAAACCGCGGTCTCGTTGCCGAAACGCGCGTTGAGCGTCGGCCGATGACGCCGGTCGGCAGCGCCGTCGATCACATCGTCATGCGCCAGCGTCGCTTGGTGCAGCAGCTCCAGAGCCGAAGCCAGGCGATCCACTTGCCCGGATAATTTTCCCACCGCCGCAGCGGCGAGCAGCACCAGCCGGGCGCGCAGGCGTTTACCCCGACCTTGGGAGGCGTGGCGCAAAAACCGCCCCACAAAAGCGTCTTCAGAGGTCAGCTGCCCTTGAATCTGCTTTTCAATGCGGGTCAGGGCGGCTGCCCAGGCTTTGTTCGTCGGAGAATTCCCCCGCATAATCCCTCGCTTGTGTGCCCAATAAAAACCCCACCCGCTATAAGCCGCAGGGCAAAAAACATCCGGAATGGTAGCAGATTTGACTTCCCGGTGTCAATTGGAAAGCGTCCAGAAAAATCGCACGAAAGCGGATGTTCCTAAAAGTTGCCTTTCCCGCGTTTGGGCTGAGTGGCTTTTTTGACTTCGCGCAGAATCTGGTCCGGCGCTTCCAAAATTTTGAAATTGGCCAAATCCGCGGCCTCAATCATGCCGCGCGGGAGCATGAAGTTGCGCAGCCATTCCAGCAAGCCGCTCCAATACTCGCGTCCCACCAAAATGATGGGAAAACGCCGGATCTTGTTGGTCTGAATGAGTGTCAAGACTTCAAAACATTCGTCCATGGTCCCAAACCCGCCGGGCATGATGATGACTGCCGAGGCATACTTGATGAACATGACTTTACGCACAAAAAAATAACGGAAACCCACCTGCAGATTGACATGGGGGTTGAGTTTCTGCTCCATGGGCAGTTCGATGTTCATGCCCACCGAACGTCCGCCGGCTTCGCTGGCGCCCTGATTGGCCGCCTCCATAATGCCCGGCCCGCCGCCGGTGATGACGGAAAATCCGGCCTTGGCCAGTTTAAACCCGATCTCGCGCGCCAGCTGGTAATACGGGTCGTCGGGCTGGGTGCGGGCCGAACCGAACACCGTCACCGCCGGTTCCACCTGGGAGAGAAACTCAAAACCGTCCACAAATTCGGACATGATGCGGAAAACCCGCCAGGAATCCTCGTCATATAAGTTTTTCCGGTGCCCCAAGGCGCGATTTTCCGCGCGGGGATGGATTTTTTTCGCCATATTGACCAGCTTCCTGGGGATCATCCGCATGTTGCCTCCATTTTTTTACGCGCCGCCAAAACCGTGTTGGCCATCAATTCCGCGATCGTCATGGGCCCCACACCGCCGGGTACCGGCGAAATGAAACCCGCCCGCTCGCGGGCTTTTGCAAATTCGACATCGCCGACTAAAGCGCCCGCGACCCGGTTGGTGCCGATGTCCACCACCACGGCGCCGGGCTTGATCCAATCACCCAGGACGCAATTGGGGCGGCCGGCCGCCACGGCCAACACGTCGGCCTGGCGGCATTCTGTGGCCAGGTCCACGGTGCGGGAGTGACAGATGGTTACGGTAGCGTGGGCTTGCAGCAACAGCATGGCCAGAGGCTTGCCGACCAGGTTGGAACGCCCGATGACCACAGCTTTTTTGCCGGCCAAAGGCACCCCCGTGCTGCGGATCATTTCCATAACCCCCGCCGGCGTACAGGAAACAAAAAGTGGGTTGCCGGAAAACATCCGTCCCAGGTTGTAGGGGTGCAGCCCGTCCACGTCCTTGGCGGGATCCACCGCTTCCAGAATTTTTCCAAAAGCCAGGGGGGCCGGCAGCGGGGATTGGACCAAAATGCCGTCCACCTCGCTGCGGTGATTGAGTTCGGCAATGAGTTCGAGCAAATGGTTTTCCGTGGTGGACGCCGGCAGGTCGTGGGCAAAAGACCGGATGCCTACCTCGTCGCAAATCCGGCGCTTATTGCGCACATAGACCTGGGAGGCCGGGTCCTCGCCGACCAAAACCACGGCCAACCCCGGCGGACGTCCCCAGCGCTCCCGGATTTTAGCCGCGTCCGCGGCCACGCGCGCACGCACCCCCGCGGCCAGGGTTTTGCCATCGATGATGGTTGCCGGCAAGTGCTTATGCTCCCTAGGTTTATTTAAGGATTTTGGCCCGGACATAGGCATGTAAAAATCAAGGCGGTCTTCCGGCGATAACTTAGCCGAACGCCTAAAATTCCAGGTCCGGCCCCAAACCCATCAGGTATTCCATGATGGCTTCCCGCTGCTCGGATTCCAAATTCATGAATTCCACTCCGGCCGTGGACCAGGCTTTTTTAACTTCGGTCCAACAAACGCGCGCTTCCAGGTTGAGCGCTTTCTGCACGCGCGGCAACGTGAAGCTCATTTGCAGCAGATCATTTTTATGTAAAGGAACATTGGTCTCCAACAGCACGCCTTCGGGTGTGATGTTTTTAACTACGCCCTGCAGTTCCGGAACCGGACGGTTGTCCAGGTTGAGGGTCTCCACCACAAAAAAAACCGGCACGCGGGGTATGCGACGGCGATCATCCATGTCCCAAGACTCCTAACGAAAATGCCCGCGCCTGAAGCGGCGGGCGCGAACGCATTTATTAAATCCGGCTTCCTCGCGGCAACCCTACTGCTTACCTTGCCCGCCCACACCGCCGGTCGCCTTGGACGGAGCCGGCAGTTCACTGTTTTCCCGGTTTCCCGCGACCGTAACCGCCCGCACAAACGCCACCGGCGGATTGCAAACCGCGCAGGGCGAACTGCCTCCGGCGGCGGCTTTTTCAATATCCGCCACCTTAAGCAGTTGGCGGGCATCAACATTTTTCAACAACGGGCACCAAACCTGATGATAACTGCGGGTGCTTTTGTCCACGACGTACCCGTCTGAGCGACTGACCGCCTTGGAAAGTTTTCGTTGCGCAATGGCCGGGGCGGCTTCCTTGCGCACCAAAGCGCTGCACAACGGGCAGGGATAAAAGGCTTTGGCCCGGGCTTCGGCTTCCGAATCGAAAATTTTCAAATTTTTCTTTTTAATAAGCGGCGCCTCGGGACACTCGGTGGCATGATAGCGCTTGGTGGTGACATCGCCGTAAAATCCAGCCGTTGCCGGCGCCGGACGCCACCCGCTCAGCGCCATCAACAGCAATCCCCACACAAACCATCGATTCACGGTGTCCTCGCTTGGCCCGAAACCGCCACCCGCTCCGGGCGTTTAGTAGCTCATGGTGTGTGAAATAAACTCGTGCAACCGCTCCCGGTCCTCTATCCCCACGCGGCTGAAAACCAACCCGTGCATAAAATAATCCTGCCCGTCTTCACGAACCGGACGCGACCAAAGCACTTCGGCCCGGATATGGGCCGGTTCGCTGATTTTCGGCAGCTTGACATCAAATTCCAAAAGCGTGGCCGCAGGTATGGAAAACGGGCACATAAGCGAAGCCCCTTCCTCGCTCAAATTGCTCAGATAAGCACCCAACGGTGTGTCCGCCTTTTGGGTGAAAAATTTGATCGGAATATCGACTTCCACCCGCGCATACTTGCGGAAGTTCAAAACGCCCATACGCCCTCCCTATCCCTTCTGGAGTCCTACTCTACTATTTTACCATGCCGGGCTTTGAAAGCAAGGCCTAAGCCGGCGGCCGCAAGGATCTGCGCGCAGGTAAAGGCACCGTAGGCCTGGGTTTAGCCGGCGGGGCGGCTCGCGGCAGATTCAGGGACGCGGCCCGGGTTTTGCGCGGAAGCTGGCGGACCAGGGCCTGCGCCAAGGCCAAGGCACCTTGGGAAGTGCTGCAAGTCACCAGATTGCCGTCAACGGTCACCTCGGTTTTTGAAAGTCCCACGCTGTTTTGCTCGAATAATTTCAAGGTTTCCGGCGCCGGCAGCACCGACGCTTGGCGGCCGCCGAGTACGCCCGCGTAGACCAAAGCCGCCGGCGCAATGGACACGGCGCCGATGGGACGGCGGGCCTGGTTCAACCCCCGCACCAGCCGCTTGACCTCGGGATGGAACCAAAGATACATCTTGGCCCCGGAACCGCCGACCAAGATCATGCCGTCGAGGTTGGCCGGGCGAAGTTGTTCAAGCAGGACTTCCACCCGGACAGAACCCTGTATCATGCCTTTGGCTTCACCGCCCTGAGTGGAGCCGATCAGGCAGCGAATCTTCTTGGCGGCAAGCGCGCTCAGTACCGATTTCAACTCTGTTTCGCTGTAGGCCACGGGCGCCACGACCACCAGCACCACGGGACGCGTATCCCGCGGCGCCGGCACGGAAGCGCCCCAACTCCAAGGCGCCAAGAAAAGCAGAAGCCCCACAGCTCCCCAAGATCTGATTATGGACATGTGCCTCTCGGTTTCCGCAAAGATTCAATGGTTCCGCGCTATAATCTCAACAAACAGGCGCCCCAGGTAAATCCGCCGCCGAAGGCCACCAACAGGCAGAGCGAACCGGGACCAACCCGTTTGTCGCGGCGGGCTTCAGCCAAAGCCACGGCCGTGGTGGCCGCCGAGGTATTGCCGTAATGCATCAAGTTCAAATAGACTTTCTCCATGGGGAGTTTCGACAACCGGGCCGCCGCCTCGATAATGCGCATGTTCGCCTGATGCGGTATCAGCAGGTCCACTTGGTCGATGGTGATGCCCGCTTTGGCCAAAACCTCGCTGTTGGAATGCGCCATGGCCCGCGCCGCATGTTTGAAAACCTCGTTGCCCTTCATGCGGATAAAGTGCATGCGCGCCTCAACCGTTTCATGGCTGGTGGGATGGCGCGACCCGCCCCCGGGCATTTCCAAAAGTTCTCCCTTGGAGCCGTCGGCCCCCAGGTGCGTGGCTAGGATGCCGGCCGGCGGCGCCACCGCCTTAATCACCGCAGCACCGGCGGCGTCGCCGAAGAGCACCGCTGTGTTGCGGTCTTCCCAGTCCGTAATCCGAGAAAGGGTCTCGGCCGCCACCACCAACACCGTGCGGTACATGCCCGTGGCCACATAGTTGCGGGCCAGGGAAAGGGCATAGACAAATCCCGTGCAGGCCGCTTCCACGTCAAAACACGCCGCTCGGGTGGCGCCCAGGGCGCGTTGAATAAAGCAGGCGGTCGAAGGCCAAGGCATGTCGGGGGTGATGGTGGCCGTGATGATCAAGTCGACTTCCGCGGCGGTGATCCCCGCGTCCGCCAGTGCCGCCCGCGCCGCCGCCGCACCCATGGAGGAGGTGGTCTCTCCGGGCGCCGCGATCCGGCGTTCCTTGATGCCCACGCGCGAGGTAATCCATTCGTCGTTGGTGTCCACCATTTTTTCCAAGTCCGCGTTGGTGAGGACTTTTTCCGGCACGTACATGCCCGTACCTACCACGCCCGCCGTCAGTAGTTCCGCCACGTCAAGATGCTCCTTGTTTGATTTCCTGCAAATAGCCCTGATACGCCAGATCGAAAAAAGGGCTGGCCTGGGCATAATCCGGGTAAGTCCAATCCCAACGGCAAAATTTCCCCCCGCGGATATGCAGGGTTACTTCCGCAAAAATGCCGTCGCGCAGGTAAATACGCTGCTCATGATCCTTGGTGCTGGCCAGCACCAGTTTGCCCGGCGCCAGGTAGCCGGGATCGATGTTCACCAGGCGCCCGCCTTCGGGGCGGCTCCCCAGTTCGGCTTCCCAGACATTGGCTGCGCGTTTTCGGTCCGGGAGTTCCTCCGCGGCGCACAAACGGTGGAAAACTAAAAATTGCCGCCATAATCCCGCGCCCATTTCGCGCGTATAATAATCCGTTTGCAGAAAAGGACCGGGTTCGGAAACCGCCGTCAGCGGTCCCCACTCGGACTCCAAACGGGCACGCACGCGCGCCAGCCATGCCTCTCCCGGGGCTAAAATGCCGGCCAGGGGTTTTACGGGCGGAACTGTGCGGATTTTTCCCATGATCGTTTGACTATAATCAATGCCCTTAAAATCGTCAATGAGTAATTTCCGCTCCCCGCTTTCCCGCAAAGCGGAGCCCAAAAAAAATCATCCCTGCCGAACCCCGGCAGGGATGAGAGAAATGGTTGGTGCCGCGCAAACTTTCGTGCTGCAGCCGGCCCGGCTTACTTATCTTCACCCCGGGCATGGTTTCCCCGGTGTTTTTCATGTCCGTCTCCCGGTTCGCCCCAAGCCCCACCGGGACCGTCATTACCCATGCGCATGTGCGTTTCGTCAAACTTCCGCTTCTGTTCCGGAGTTAAAATGGACCGCAACAGCATCATGCCTTTGGTGCGGTTATAAAGCATTTTGGTCTGCAATTCGCCGATTTGCTTGACCAGGCGTTCCACCTTGTCCAAATCCGGCTTATCGTTCATGGTTTCATCGAACAAGTCCAAATGCAGAGTTTTTATTTCCGCCGTGTCCCGGATCATCTGTTTGCGCGCGCTGAGCCGGTCGCTTTTAAGTTTGGCGATCTGCTCGTCGGACAAATTCAAGTCCGCCAACAACCGCTGTCCCATCCGGCCGTCACCGTCATGACCCGACGGCTCCATCCGTTCCATTTTGCCCTTGTCCATGCCCGGTACGGCCGCAGGTTCCGCCCACGCCGCTGCCGCGGCCATGCCCAAGACCAACATCGCGCCCAATCCCCAACTTAAACCCGTTTTTCCACGCAACATGATGTCACTCCTTTTTGCTTTAAATGATGTTTTCCAACGTACTCCCGGAACTTTCCAACCCCGTGGTTTCACTCCACTCCGACGGCAACCAGGCGTTCTCGGCGTCTGCCGTCCCCCCCTCCCACAGGGTTTGCACGTCCTCGCTGTAATCCTGCAGCACTTGTTCCGTGGTGATGCCCGGCCGGCTCATGAGGGCGGAGAAAACCAACACCACGGACAGAACCGTAATGCCGGCCCAGGCAGGACGCAAACCCACAAAAGCCCGCCGGGGTTCGGGATGCTCCAGACGCGCCTTGACGCCCGCAAACAGCGACGGCGAGGTCATGTCTTCCAGGACCTTTTCCAGAGTCTGATAGGATTGCATAAACCGCCGGGCCTGTTCGCGGCACTGCGGACAATTTTCCAAGTGGCACTTCAGCCTGGCGGCCGCTTCCGGCGACAGGCGGTCCGCCGCCCGGTCCGCCAACTGGGCGATGATCTCCCGATGTTCATTCATGAGCTCCACTCCTTTCCTGGCGCTGATAGGCGCTGTGAAACGCTTCCAAGCCCCGGCTTAACCTGGACTTGACGGTGCCCAGCGGCAGGCGCAGCGCCTGGGCCGTTTCCGCCAAGCTCAAACCGCTCTCAAAGCGCATGGCCAGGACTTCTTGGTAGCGGGGATGCAACTGCTGCAATAAATGCATCACGCGGTTGCGACGCTCCTCGCCTTCCATTTGGGTTTCGGCTTCCGGGGCCACCCCGGTCTCGGGCAGATCATCGCCCGCGGAAATTTCCCGGTGCTTGTTTCTGCGCAAATGCTCCCGCCCAAGGTTCGCGGCCACGGTAAAGAGCCAGGGTTTTAAAGGGCGCGCAGGGTCGTAGCGCTCCCGTCGTTCAAACGCGTGCACAAAAACGTCCTGAGCAAAATCCTGGGCATCGGCTCCCCGGCCGAAAAAGCGCCAACCCATGCGGTAAAAAGCGTTTTGATAGGTCTCCACCACCCAGCGCAAGGCGTCCTGATCGCCTGCATAAAACCTGCGCTCCACTTCCTCATTGCGCGTCCCCATAACGCTCCTTCACTACTTATTAATATGCCGGGTTTTGGAAAAAGTTCCGAAAATTATGCTCCCGGCGCCCCCTCCGGGAATAACCCGCCCCGAAGAACCTAGGGCGTAGGCGCTTCAGGTCCTAGATGCAGACTCAATTGGCGCGGCGTGATGTCCTTGATCTCGAGCCCCGGAGGCGCAATCACATCGCGCGAAGAAATCAAATACAGGTTGCGCCCCATCCTCAAGCCCGTCAGGTCGAGGGAAACTGCGATTTGATGCCTGTCCAGGTTCAAAATGCGGTCCCGTCGCCCGGAGAGGGTGACTTCGGCGGTTTTCACGTTGGGGCCCAGCAGGCGCAAAGCGGGGTTCAAATTCTGAAAACGCAAAGGTACGGTGTAGATGACTTGGATCGACTGCTGCCCGGCGACATAGGCCCAAATAACCACGGCGGCAGCCAGGGCCACCGATTTGTATTTCCAATCGGCAATCAGGTAATCCCGGAACCATTTTTCCAAAACACGTTTCCATTCGGGCATGGGCCTAGCTCCTCTTGGGTCCGTACAAAGTCAGCATTTCTTCCAAGGTCTGGCTGTCGATGGCCGGGGTGATTTTTCCGGCCACGGCCAGGGATATACTGTGCTTCTCTTCGGAAACCACCACAGCCACGGCATCGGTCTCCTCGGTCACGCCGATGGCCGCCCGGTGGCGCGTGCCGTAATTTTTGGAGACGTTGGGGTCCTGAGTTAAAGGCAGGATGCAGCCGGCCGCGGCCACCCGTCCCTCGCGCACGATTACCGCGCCGTCATGCAGGGGGGATTTGGTGATGAAAAGCGTGACCAAAAGTTCCGCGCTCAGTTCCGCGTCCAAGGGCGTGCCCGAGTCGATGTACATTTTTAAATTAACGTCGCGTTCCAGAATGATGAGCGCCCCGATTTTCCGGCGCGCCAGCACGCGGCTGGCCTCGGTGATTTCCTTGTAGAGGCGCGCCTCTTCCTTGAAAAAGCCCATGAGCATGCGGCGCCGGCCGAGCTGGACCAGGATCCTCCGCAGTTCGGGCTGGAAAATGATGGTGAAGGCAATGAGCCAAACGGCCCAGAGATTGGTGATCAGCCACGTAACGGTGTTGAGCTGGAATTGCACGCCGATGAGTACAAAGGCCAGGAGCACCAAAAAGCCGATGAGCATTTGCATGGCGCGCGTATCGCGGATCATCAACAGCATGCGGTAAACAATAAAAGCCACCAAGATGATGTCCACGGCGTCCTGCCAGCGGAAAGCGGCGAAGAGGGGAAGCAAGTGCGTCCATTGGGTGTTCATGCGCGCGCTCCGCCCGGCAGGGGAAGCTTTTCCCGGGCAATGGCCCAGGCAACTTGGGCGACTTGACGCATGGCAGCCACGTCGTGCACCCGGACGATCTGAACCCCGGCGGCCACGGCTGCGGCTACGGCTGCGGCCGTGCCCCAATCCCGCTCGCGGGCGGGACGCGGGCCCAGAACACCTGCAATAAAAGACTTCCGCGAGGGACCCACCAGTACCGGATAGCCCGCGGCCACCAGTGCATCCAAATGATGCAACAATTGCAGGTTGTGCCGCACGGTTTTTCCGAAACCGATGCCCGGGTCGAGGATAATGTCGCCGCGGCGCACGCCGGCGGCTTCGGCCGCCCGCGCCCGCGCCAGCAGTTCCCGTTTCACGTCCGCCGCCACTTGGCCGTAGCGCGGCGCCCGCTGCATGGTCCGGGGAGTGCCGCGCAAATGCATGATCACCACCGGCACCCGCCGCGCGGCGGCCAATTTCC
>JAAXVQ010000347.1 GCA_013335425.1 Candidatus Firestoneibacteriota bacterium
CCGGGGTCAAGCCGAAGCCGCCGGCGGCGTTTTCGGCATTGACGATCACGAAGTCCGGCTGGTGTTCCTGGCGCAAACGGGGAAGCCAGGACGCCAAACAATGGCGTCCCGGCTCGCCGATCACGTCACCGATAAAAAGAATTTTCATCTGCGCCTACTTGGCGTATTCCACGGCCCGGGTCTCGCGGATGACCGTAACGCGGATCTGTCCGGGATATTCCAACTCTTCCTCGACTTTTTTGGCAATGTCCTTGGCCAGGAGGATCGCGTTCTCGTCGCTGATTTTGTTTTCCTCCACGATGATGCGCAGCTCGCGCCCGGCCTGGATGGCGTAGGCTTTGGAAACGCCGGCAAAGGAGAGGGAAATGTCCTCCAGCTTTTTCAGGCGCTTGATGTAGGTTTCGATGTTCTCGCGGCGCGCGCCCGGACGGGAAGCGGAAATGGCGTCGGCCGCCTGCACGAGCACGGCTTCCAAACTCTGGAACTCGACTTCGCCGTGGTGAGCCGCAATGCAGTGCACCACCGAAGCCGGTTCGTTGAACTTGGTGGCCAGATCCGCGCCGATGGTGGCGTGCCCGCCCTCGACTTCGTGGTCTACGGCCTTGCCCAAATCGTGCAGGAGCCCGGCGCGGGAAGCCAGGTGGCTGTCGGCTTTGAGTTCCGCGGCCATGACCCCGGCCAAGTGTGAGACTTCAATGGCATGCTGGAGCACGTTCTGCCCGTAGCTGGTCCTAAAACGCAGGCGCCCGATCAGGCGCATGAGTTCCGGGTGCAAGCCGGTGACGCCCGTGTCCATGACCGCCTGTTCGCCGCTTTCTTTCATCAGACGGTCGACCTCGTCCTTGGACTTGGCCACGACTTCTTCAATGCGCGCCGGGTGGATGCGCCCGTCGGCCAGCAGTTTTTCCAAGGAAAGCCGGGCGATCTCGCGCCGGACCATGTCAAAGCAGGAAATGATGACCGCTTCCGGGGTGTCGTCCACGATCAAATCCACCCCAGTGGCCATTTCCAGGGCCCGGATGTTGCGCCCCTCGCGGCCGATGATGCGTCCCTTCATTTCCTCGCTGGGCAGAGGCACCACCGAGATGGTGTTTTCGATGGTGTGATCATAGGCGCTGCGCTGTATGGCCATGGTGACCACGCGTTTGGCCTTGCGCTCGGCGTTTTCCTTGGCGTCTTCTTCAATGCCTTTGATCAGACGGGCCGCATCGTGCCGGGCCTCGTTGGTCATGGTTTCAATGAGCAGCTTTTTCGCCGCGTCGCTGGTCAAACCCGAGATTTTTTCCAGCTTGGATTTCTGTTCGTCGATAATGCCGGTCAACTGGGATTCCTTGTCCTGGAGGGCGGCGGCGGATTTTTTAAGGCCGTCCTCGCGCTGCTGGAGCTCCCGGTCGCGCGTGTCCAGGGTGTCCAGGCGGCGGTCCAGGTTTTCTTCTTTTTGGGTCAGGCGGCCTTCGAGAGTTTGCAACTCCTGGCGGCGGGCCCGGGTTTGGTCCTCAAACTCGGTCCGTTCCTTGTAGAGCTTGTCCTTGGCCTCCATCATCAGTTCACGGCGCTGGGTTTCGATCTCTTTTTGGGCTTCTTCCAGGATTTTTTTTGCTTGGTTTTCGGCTGAGGAGATGGTTTTTTCCGAACTTTTTTTTCTGAGTTGGTACCCTACAAAAAAGCCTGCTGCCAAAGCGATGATGATACCGGCGATCCATACGAAAATCATGGGATGTCCTCCTATACGCGTGTCGGAGGACTGGGAGAAAACGCAGGAAGATTATAGAATACGGATTTAATAAAGAACCTGGGGAAAAATAAGCCGCACATTTTTAAGGGCGTTATAGGGAAAGCTTTTCAGAGGAAACCGGCTTTCAATCCCTAAGCCCTGTTTTAATTGAGCGTTTTGTCCAGATTCTATGTGGTCAAACCCGTTTATAACTCTAAAATCTGCCATTTACAGGTATCTTGATCAACCTGCACCCAAGCGATCCGTCACACGATATATATGATATCGGTTGGCCACTTCGCCAGCCGTAATGGCATAATTATATGCGGCGGGAGGATGCTTGTCAAGCGGAGTTGTTGGGACGGGCAGGTTGGTTTGAAGCCTAAAAAAAACCCGCAGTGCCGTGTGAAAAAGTCCATTTCGAACCTCTCTATCAGGTGGGTTGCCTAGGCGTCCTGAAGTTAGCTATCCCCGAAGGGAAGCACGTTCGGACTCATTCGGCCCCCGATAAAAAGGCATTGGTTCGAAAAAAAACCGTTTCATCACCAACACTGCAGGCAGCTTATACTAGCACGAAATTTAACTGTTTTCAATCACCGGCGGGTTTAATGGCCGGGCATCCCCCACCGTCCATATGGTTAGGTTCGGCAGCGTCCGGGCAAAATGAAATTTTTCAGGGTAAAATAAGCGGGGGATGTCCGGTCAAATACGCGGGCGGCTCCGATTAACTTGTTTACCCATAAAAAAAGATCGAGTATACTACGGCCGTGACCGTTCGCCGTATCCCGGGATTCCCTAGAAGCTAAACCGGACAGTTTTTGACCTCCGTTGAGAAGGGTCCTAAGCATGCCAAAAAAGGGCGGAAGGATAATGATGGCGGCTTTGGCCGCCTGCTTGGGAGCGGTTTCCGCGGCCTATGGCGCCACGCCTACGCCCGTGGCCCAAGGCTACATCCAGCCCAACACCGGCGCAGCTTTCAGTACTCAAAATTACGAGTATCTGGTGCTGGCTACCGGCACCAGTCCCATTGACACGTTTGCCATTGATATTCCCGACGGGTGGATGGTGCCCCAAACGCCCTCCTCTAACATTTTAGGCGGCAGCGTCAGCTTGGTCGGCAACCGCATTGTGGTCAGTTACGGCACCCCCTGGTCTTTGGGTTCGTTCGACAGCATCACCTTAACCGCCACGGCGCCGGGGGTGGGTGGGCAATATTTTTGGAGCACGTATTTAAATGATGGGACGTATCCGGTACTGACGCCGACTTCTAAAAACCAATGGGTTGAGGTTTTAACGGCGACTGCCACTCCCACCCTGACCGGGACCCCCACCGAGACGCCGACCGCCTCGCCTTCTTGGACCTTTACGGAAA
>JAAXVQ010000348.1 GCA_013335425.1 Candidatus Firestoneibacteriota bacterium
CCAGGTGCCGCGCGAGCGCAAGCTCACGGGCAAGGATCTGGCCGACTTTCAACGCGAGCGGGCGCGGATCGAGGAGCTGATGCGGCGCGCTCCCGTGATGACGGCGAGCCGGTAAGGGCTGCCGCCTCGCTTTGCGGATTGACGGCCGGCGCTGCGGGTCAGGACTACCCAGTGTTTCTGCATCTGCGCGACGGACGCTTTTGGCTTGAAACGGGCCTGCGCGTCAACCTCGAACCCTTTGCCTATACGGTTCCGGGCATGCCTTTTGAAAAAGCCGAATGGCTTTATCGCCTGGGGCTTTACGCGCTCTACCGGGCCGGCGGATTCAACCTGCTGATTCTCCTGCAAGCCGCGCTGGGAACCCTGACCATTTTCTTGCTGGGAAAACTTATGCTGCGCCGTTGGCGGCACGCCGGGGCGGTCGCGGGTTTGCTCGCACTGGCGGTGCTCGCCCCTCTTACACGCATGTTTTCCGTGAACCCGAATGCCGTCACTTATCTTTTTCTGCCCTTAGTCTTGCTCCGGCTGGAGGACTACCGGGAAACCGGCGGAACCGTTCCCCGGGGTGATGCGGGACTCTGGAAACTTCCGGTGCTGACACTGGCTTGGGCCAATCTCCATGCCGGTTTTTTAACTCTTTTCGTTTTTTTAGGCGCATACTTGCTCGACGACGGTTGGCACGCGTGGCGTCAACGCGACCGCGCCGCCCTCCACCGGGTTAAAACCTTGAGCGTGGTGAGTGTGCTGATATTTTTGGCCGGCGGCGTCAATCCCCAAGGTTTCGGCATTTATGCGCATGCGCTCAACTGGCTCGGCTTCTCCGCCGAAACCATCTTGCCGGGTAAAGGGGCGGTACCGGCCTTAGGAGAAGCGCCGTTCTTTTTCATCCTGCTGGCGCTCGCCTGGTCGGCCCAACTGCTGAACTGGTCCCGAATGCGTTTGCGCGACGCGCTGCCCCTGTTGGTCTTTTCTTATTTGGCCCTGCGCGCCTACCATACGCTCCCGCTGTTTTTCCTGGCCGCCTTGCCCCCCCTGACCCAAAACTTGGCAGACTTAAGGGCCCATTTTCGCCCCTCGGCTCAGCGGGAACCCCGCGCGCAAGGCGCCGGTTGGTGGCTGGGCGGCGCTTTGGCGCTGTTAATCCTGATCACCGCCGCCGGTTCAGGCTACGCCTTCCGGCCGGGAGAAATCCCCCGCATGTTCCCGCAAGGCGCCCTGAGCTGGCTGGAGCAGCATCCGCTTTCCGGTCGTTTGCTGACCCATGATACTTGGGGAGGCTATGCGGGTTGGCGCACGCATGGCCGGCTTAAAATCTTCCTGGACAACCGCTTTTCGCCGTTTAACGAAACATTGCGCGACGATTACCGTAAAATGTTTTCCGGCGACCCGCACGAATGTCTTCCCCTCCTGGACCGTTACAGCATCCAAGGCGTGCTGGTCTCCCCCAAAAACGACTTGCGCTTTTTCCAGACGCTTTGGGGTTCGCATCTTTGGACCCTGGTTTATTGGGACGACGTCAGCCTGCTCTATGTACGCAACTCGGCCGCCAACGTTAAAATGCTCCGCGACTTCGCTTTTGTCGCCGTGGACCCGCGCCATACGCCGTATTTCAACCCGTCCTTGTCGGATCAGGCCTTGGCGGAAATCCGCCGGGCCCAAACCCAGGCACCGGACTCCTTTCTGCCGTTTTTCTTCGAGGGCGATTTGGCGTTGCGCAAAGGAAACTTCCCGGCCAGCCGTGCGGCCTTGGAACGCTCCCGGACCCTGGCGCCCGCCCATCCGCCTACGCTGCTGAACTTGGGAATCCTGGACCGGAAGGAAAACCGTTTGCCCCAAGCCGAGGTCCGCCTGCGCCAAGTGCTCAACATGCCGGCAGACACCCCGGTGCTGGGCATGGCGGCGTTTCAACTGGCACTGCTGCTCTCACAGGAAGCGGATGCCGCCCGGCGTCGGGAAGCCGGGCAATGGGCCGAAAAAGCCCTGCTCTGGATGCCGGGCTGGGAACCGGCCTTGGACCTAAAACAACGCCTGCAAACCACTAAGTAATCCCGCATCGGTCCCGCCCTTGCTATGGCCTAATCCCCGCAGGTTTTCGCTTTGCGGCTTGTCACTTCTAGCCAAATTATTCAAACATGACTATCCCAACCCTTAATAGCCGCCCTTTTTCCGCACATGAATGTTCAGGGAAACCACAGGTTTCCCTGACGCAAACGCCGATGCGTTTTGCTTTCCTTCCTAACTTAGTCGGGGTGCTTCGCCCCCGAACCCCCGCCTCTGTTCTATGATGAGGCGATGACGCAGATGGCACAGATAAAATCTTAAAGCACTCCAAAATTTTCTTTTACCTAAAAGTATGGTTAAATCTGCGACCATCTGCGTCATCTGCGGATCGCTTGTCTTTTTCACTGGTATAAAGATGATATACATAAAAAAAGGGTGCGCCCGGTTAGGCGCACCCTTGGGTCCGGCTTGTCTCAACCTCGCGATTACTTAACCACGACCACCTTGCGCTTTTCCTTGAAGTGATCGGTCTGAATTTCCACCAAGTAAACGCCGGAACTTACGACCCGTCCGTTGGCATTGGCCCCGTTCCAGACGGTTTCAAACGTCCCGGCATCCGCGGTTTTGTCCTCCAGCACTTTCACCAGTTTTCCCGTCTGCGTATAAATGCGGATCACTACGTGCTGCGTCGAATCCAAATGAATGGAGATGCCCATGGGTTTGTTTTCCGAAGGACGCACTACGTTTTGCCGTATCACGACCGGGGACTCGGCTGAGGCGGTTTTAACGACCGCTGTCGGTGTGCCCGTGGGCGTATAAAGGGCACCGGTCGCTCTGGCGGTCGCGGTGATGGTGGCCGTCGCCGTGGCTGTGCACGTCCGGGTGGCCGTCAACGAGGTCCCGCTCGGCGTAAGGGTGACCGTCGGCGTAAACGTGGCCGTGAGCGTGCCCCCGATCGGCGTGACCGTGATGGTGGCCGTCGCCGTGGCCGTACTGGTGCCGGTGGCGGTTAAGGTCGGTGTGTCCGTGCCGGCGGCTTGGGCATTTCCCCAGCAAGCCAAAAGGCCCGCCCCTGCTAAGATACACAACCCAATGGACTTTCTCGTT
>JAAXVQ010000027.1 GCA_013335425.1 Candidatus Firestoneibacteriota bacterium
CACCGCCGCGCAGGCGGTGAACCCAATAAAATTTTGATCGTCGACGACGACCCGCGCATGGTGGAACTCATCAAGGCCAGTTTCCGAGACGAGCGTTTTACCCTGGTGGATTGCGGCGACGGCGAGGCCGCCCTGCGGTCGGCCGTTACCGAAGAACCCGATTTGGTTATTTTGGACCTGATGCTTCCCAAACTCAACGGCTTTGAAGTTTGTCAACGCCTGAAAGCCGAACCCGGCACGGCCGATATTCCCATCATCATGCTTTCGGCCAAGGGCGAGACCGAGTCCAAAGTTCAAAGCATGAACCTGGGGGCGGACGATTATATGACCAAACCTTTTTCGCCCTTGGAACTTGTGGCCCGCGTTAAAATGATTCTGCGGAGGGTCTACGGCAGGAGGAAGCATGGATGAAACCTGCCGGCGTGCGTTGGGCTGAGCGGGCCCTGTTTTTTTGTTTTTTGGTTTGCGGGCTTTTGACCTGCGCGGGGGCGGAGGAAACGCCTGCCCGGCTGCGCGTTGGCGGTTCGGATGCCTTTGCCCCTTACGCATTTCTGGACACCAACGGCACCTATACCGGTTTTTCGGTCGATCTGCTGCAAGCTCTCGGGCAAAATTTGGGCATCGAAAGCGTATTGTTTTATCCCGCCACGGCGGATGAAAATTGGCGGGCGTTGGCCGAAAACCGGCTGGACTGCCTGCAAGGCATCCGCGAGTCCTTGGAGCTCACCGGACATTACCTCTGGATCGGCCCTTACCTGGAGACGGTCTCCCGGATTTTTGTGCTTGCCGGGCGCTTTGACATTTCACGGGTTCAGGATTTGGACGGACGGCACGTGGTTGTGCTCAAAGACGATGCTGCTCGGGAAATTTTATCCCGCCGGCCCCGCGTCAAAGTCAGCGCGGTCGATTCGCCGGAACAGGGCGTGGCGCTGCTGCAGTCCGGGCGGGCGGATGCGTTTGTGGGCGAACGTTTGACCACGTTGCGTTACTTAAGCGAACGACGGCTGCAAACCAGGTTGAAGATGGTGGGGCCGGATGTGGCCCGTGCCCGTTTCGGTCTGGTGGTCCGTTCCGAACGCGCCGAGTTGGGCCGAAACCTGGCGTTGGGCTTGAAAGCGTTGGAACGTTCCGGTGAAAGAAACCGGCTTTTTCGGCAATGGTTCGGCGAGGACGTTTTGCCGCAGATCCCCCTAAGCCGGCGGGTCATACGCTGGGTTTTTGTTTTTGTGGGGGGGTCTTTGCTGGTGGCAATGATTGTCCTGGGTTGGAACCTGCTCCTGCAGCGCGAGTTGGAGCTCAAAGCCGTGGTCATTGAAAAATCCCGCTTGAACCAAACCATTGCCGAGGAAAAAAAACGGTTTGAGGCCGTTGTGCAATCCATGACCGAAGGTCTGATGCTGGTGGACCCCCAGGGACGCATTGCCTATGTCAATGCCCGCGGGGCCCTTTATTTGGGCGGGCAAGACCCGGTGTGGCTGGGAAAGCCGCTCTCGGCTTTGCGGGATTATCTCTTGGGCGTGGTCCAGGATCCCGAACTGTTCAGGGCGCGTTTCGAACACGCGGAAAGCCAGCCCGGTCGTCCCGCTTTATTGGAATATCAAATTGTCACCACACGGCGCACGGATATGCATCTTAAAATTTTTCCGGTCCGGGACCCCGGCGGGGAATTTGCGGGGCGCGGCGTGCTCATCGAGGATATGACTCATGAGCGCGAAATCGACCGGATCAAATCCGAGTTCGTTTCCGTGGCCAGCCACGAGCTGCGCACGCCCATGACCAGCATTTTGGGTTTTTCGGAAATCATGCTCACGCAAGCCCTGCCCGAAGACCTCAGCCGCCGCTACACGGAACAGATTCACAAGGAGGCCGGTCGCTTAACCCGTGTTCTGAACGACATGTTGGATTTGAATTATCTGGAGAGCGGTGAAGGTCGGTTGGCGAAACAACCGCTCTCCCTGTCGGCACTGGTGCAGGAGGTGGTGGCGGCCTTCCACGCCCAGGGCAAGCAGCAGCGGGAAATTGTGGTGGCGCAGTCCGCCCCCGTGGAGACCATCACCGGGGACCGGGACAAGTTGGCTCAAGTGCTGTGGAATTTACTTTCCAATGCGGACAAATATTCCCCCCCGGAACAAACGGTCCGCATTGAACTGGCGCAGCATGCCGTCTTGAGTCCTGCCTGGGGATTGTCTGCGGAAGAAGCCGAGGGGCTTGTACCGGCGGTGGAAATGCGGGTGGTGAATTTCGGACCGGGGATTCCGACCGATCAGTTGATTCCGATTTTCAGCCCGTTCCACCGGGTGGAAACGGCCGTACATACGATCCGCGGAACCGGACTGGGTTTGGCCATCGTCAAACGGATTGTGGAGGCCCATGGCGGCAGGGTTTGGGCGCAAAGTGAAATGGGAAAACAAACCGTGTTCACCGTGTTGCTGCCGGTGATTTCCCACCCTGCTTACTAGCCCATTTATTAGCGTTTCGGCCGGCTTCGGCCTGGGGACAGGGAAGCCTTGTCAGGAGGTGTGTTTTGCAGAAATTAATAGAGTTTCTCTACGAGCATCTTCAGAACATGACGGATGACCTGATAAACGAGTATCAGGAAAAATTGGAGCGATACCGCGGTGCGTCGGCGTTCGAAAAGGAAAACATCAAAGCCCAAACCCAAGGGAATCTGGCTCTGATGCTTGCGTTGTTTAAAAATCAGGAAAAGAATATGGATGCCTTTACGGCGGGTCTGGCGGATTTGGGGGAGCGGCGTGCCCGGCAAGGATTCCCTCTGGATGAACTTTTACAGACCTTTCACCTGGCGCGGGAAGTGGTTTATCGGTATGTGCGCAAAGGGTTTAAAAAATACCCGGATCTGCAGACCAAACATCTGCTGGAATTCGACATGGTCACCGGCGCACTCTTCGCCCAGATCGATGTGGCGGTGGTTAAACCGTATTTGCAGTTTCAGGAAAACATCATCCAAACCCAGCAGTCTTTTCTAAAGCATAAATTTTCCAGCCTTTTCAAGCTGGTGGAAGCCATTTCCAACAAGTTAAACATCCAGGAATTTTGCGAAATCTTGATGGATTATCTCTGCCGGTTTTACGATGTTAAGGTTTCGGCCATTTTTCTTATGGACGAGAGCAGCCGGGAGCTTTACCCGCAGCATGCCACGGGGCTTTCACGCCGTTTTTTGCGCGAACAACGCTTTTCGATTACCGGAGCACCGTTTAAGCAATGTTTGGATTCAGGACATGTCTTGGTTCAAGACGATACGCCGTTTGCAGCCGATGATTTATTGGTACCCATCCCCACTGTAGAGACGCCGGTCCAAGCGCCTGTGGAAAAAGGACGAAGCAAAAAGGGCGAGCGTCCCGCGCCGGTTGCGCCCGCGCGTCCCGCGTTTTCTTCGGTTTATGCCCCCATCATCGGCCGCCAACGCATTTATGGTTTGGTTTCCATTCACTCGCTGGAGGGGCGGCGTTATGCGCAGGTTGAATTGCAGCAACTTGAAACCCTGGCCCGCATTGCGGCCGTAGCCTTGGAAAACGCCCGCTTTTACGACAATCTCATCGAAGAGAAGGGCAAACTCGACGCGATCGTGAACTCGATCTCGGACGGGTTGATTCTCACCAATTTTCATGAAGAAATCGTTTTTATCAATGAGCAGGCCGCGCGCTACCTGCACATTCCCGTTCCCAAACTCGTGGGCGCTTCTGCTTCGTTGATTCCGCAACACCTCTTGGAGAATGCCAAGGATCCCCAGGCGATTCAAGCCGCCTATCTGCGGGCGCTGATGAACATTGCCGACCACCCCATTTTGGAATTTACGCTTTACCGCCCGGATGTGACCGATTTGCGGGTAACCATGTTTCCGGTCAAGGATCGGGATCAACGCTTTATCGGTCGAGGGCTCATTATCGAAGATGTCAGCCGGGAGAAAGAAATCAATCGGATGAAATCCGAATTTGTGGCCATTGCCAGCCACACCATGCGCACGCCCATGACCAGTATTTTGGGGTTTGCCAGTTTGCTGATCGAACGCCAGTTGCACCCCACTATCCAAAACAAGTATTTACAGAATATTCATCGCGAATCCCAGCGTCTGATGGCCATTTTGAACGATATGTTGGATTTGGCCAATATCGAAGCCGGCAAAATGTCCTTGAAATTGGTACCCGTGGATTTGGCCCAATTAGCGGGAGATATTTCCAAGGAATTGCAGGAGAAAAACAACCGGGAAATCACCCTGCGCTTGCCCGTAAAGCTTCCAAAAATCATCGTGGATCCTGAAAAATTGCGCCAAGTGTTTCAGAATTTGGTGACCAATGCCTTAAAATATGCCGACGGGCCGGTTCAAATCACAGTTGCGCAATGGCATGCCTTGAAGTTTAAAAACGGCTGGCAACATTCGCGTACCGCGGCCGAGGCTCCGGGATATTTTCCGGCTGTGGCGGTGAGTGTGGAGGATCAGGGTGAAGGTATTCCGGCGGACCAAATGGACGAGATTTTTGAACCCTTTCACCGGGTGGACAGTGAACGCACGCAGAAAGCCACGGGATCGGGATTGGGCCTGACCATAGCGCGTTATATCGTTGAGGCTCATGGCGGCAAGATTTGGGTCGAATCGAAACCTGGAAAAGGCTGCTGTTTTACGTTTATTTTGCCGCAAGATTTAGCGCGTCCCGAACGCGTTCAAGGCCGTTTGGTGAGCTAGCTGATCCTTTGCCGCTTGACGGGGAAGGAGGACTTTTAAGTGTGAGGTGAAATTTTGGCATTATTTGAACTCGTGGTCGCCGACGGTCAGGCACGCGCCGGGCTTCTGCATTTGCCCAGCGGCTTGGAAGTGGAAACGCCGGTTTTTATGCCCGTAGGCACCCGGGCCACAGTGAAAACTCTGGATTCCCAAGATTTGGAAACTTTGGGCGTAAAACTTCTGCTGGCCAATGCTTACCATTTATACCTGCGCCCTGGCGCTGAGATTGTAAGCGCATTGGGCGGTTTGCATCGTTTTATGCACTGGAACCGGGGAATAATAACGGATTCCGGCGGATTTCAGGTATTTTCCTTATCCCAATTACGAAAAATTAAGCCTGGGGGCATAGAATTTACCTCGCATTTGGACGGTTCCCGTCATTTGTTCACTCCGGAATCCAATATGGAGCTTCAACAAGCGTTGGGGGCCGACATTGCCATGGCCCTGGACGTGTGCGCCCCTTACCCTTCCACGCCGGGTGAGATCCAAGATTCGGTTGAGTTGACGACGCAATGGGCCCGTCGTTGTTTGGAGAAACATCGTGAATTTGAATCTCGGCAACTACTTTTCGGAATTATACAAGGCGGCGTAATTAGAGATGCGCGCCTGAAATCAGCGCATGAACTCTTGGAACTGGATTTGCCCGGTTATGCCATCGGCGGTTTGTCTGTTGGGGAAGGGCCGTTGCTGATGAATGAGGTGCTGCAATACCTGGCTCCCTTTCTCCCGGAATCAAAACCGCGTTATCTGATGGGCGTCGGCACGCCGCAGGATCTTTGGGATGCTGTGGGTCGAGGTGTGGACATGTTCGATTGCGCCATGCCCACGCGTATCGCCCGCAACGGCACACTTTATACTTCGCGGGGACGTTTGGTTATCCGCAATGCCAAATACAGCCGAGATGAAACCGCTCCGGACCCGGAATGCGGTTGCCCCTTATGTGCCAATTATTCCCGCGCATATTTACGCCATCTGTTCAACACTGAGGAAATCACGGGTTTGAGACTTTCCACTTTACACAACTTGACGTTCATGCTAAAGTTGACCGGCTTAATTAGAAAAGCCATAATTTCAAAGGATTTTGAGGCTGCGCGGCGGGAGTTTTTTTCCCGCTACCAACTGGAAATTCTTTGAACCAATCGTTAAAGGCGGTGGATGATCATGCAAACGAATACGTTAGTGGCCATGGGCGGGTTGCCCGGTAATGCTTCCAAAGGAACCGGCGGGGCAGCGGCTGACCCCATGGCGGGAATGATGTCCTTGCTTCCTTTGGTTTTGATCTTCGTGTTGTTCTATGTGCTGTTTATTCTGCCCCAACGCCGTCAACAGAAACAACTCCAAGCACTGTTGAAGGCTTTAAAAAAGGGGGACGAAGTGCTCACCACGGGCGGAATTTTCGGAACCATCGTGGGGTTTAGTGAAAAAGACAATACGGTTTATCTGAAGTTGGGCGAAAATATGAAAATCGAAGTCCAACGTTCCGCCATTGCAGGCTTAAGAAAGCCGCAACTGCCTGCGGATACGAAATAATCCTGTTTGCGAGAGCCAACTTTTGTCTGAGCTGCGAAAAGACCCCATCACAGGGCGTTGGGTGGTGTTTGCCACTGAGTATCGCCAAGCCCTCAACACCGTACCGCAGGCGGGCACGCCCGCGGTAAATCCCTGCCCGTTTTGTCCCGGGCACGAAGCCATGACGCCACCGGAAATTACGGCGCAGCGGTCGGCAGGGTCGGCGAGCAACGATGCCAAATGGAAAGTCCGCGTGATCCCCAACAAATATCCCGTGCTGCGCGTGGAGGGGGCGTTGGATCCGCGGGGTGACGGCATCTATGACCGGATCAACGGGATCGGGGCTCATGAGATCATCATTGAAGGGCCCGACCATTTGCGTGATTTTGACGCGCTTTCCCTCGAACAGGCGGAAATGGTTCTTGCCACTCTGCGGGATCGATTTTTGGATCTGAAAAAAGATTTTCGCATCCAATATGTCCAAGCCTTTAAAAATTTCGGTGAATACGCGGGCGCCAACCTGGGGCATCCGCATATCCAGCTTGTGGGTTTGCCGTTGGTTCCCAAATTGGTCCAGGAAGAGTTGGACGGCGTGCGCCGGCATCAGGCTCACCGGGGCCGTTGCGTTTTTTGCGACATCCTTCATCAGGATATCCGCCATCCCGAACGTTTGATCGCGGAAAATGAATTTTTTGCCGCGCTGGCGCCTTATGCCGCCCGTTCTCCGTTTGAAACCTGGATTTTGCCCAAACAACATCAATCCGACTTTTTGGGCTTGGGCAAAGGGGAAATTAGGGCGTGGGCGCGGCTCTTGCGGGACATTTTAGCGCGCTGCAAGCGTATTTTAAAGGACCCGGCTTACAATTGGGCCTTGCATACGGCGCCTTTTCAAGCGACCGACGCCCATCTGTTTCATTGGCACCTGGAAATTTTTCCGCGTTTGGCCCGTACCACGGGATTTGAGTGGGGCACGGACTTTTTCTTCAACCCAACCCTGCCTGAGGAAGCGGCCCGGTTCTTGCGGGAAGCGAGTGTATGAGCGGACGCCGTTGGATGTTCTGGGGTTGGGCACTGGCCGTAGTTTTGGGATCGATGGGGGCTGCTTCCGGGGTTCAAGCGGAGTTTACGGCCCGCGATTTCGATCAATGGTATTATGCCGCACCTGCACGTCCTGATCTCCGGCAGACCGCCGAGGCGCTGCAATATTTCATCCATTTAACCGGCACGGCTTCTGATCGTTTTGCCTCCGAAAAGGAATATCGGATCTTTATAGCTTCCCGTGCCCGTTTTTTTGCCGCTCGGGGAGCAGGGCAATCTGCTTTTTGGAATCAAGCCGAATCGCTTTTCCCCCAAAGTTTCTGGTCGCAAAAGGCTTTGCTGCTGGAAATTTTTAAACGCACCCGTGAACCCGGGGTGGCTGAAAACCTGAATGCCTGGGCCCGGAGTGAAGATGATGATGATCGGCGTTTAATCCTGGAAGAAGCCGCTTTGTCCGCCAGCATACCGGAATCCGTCCTGGAAAAATCCTTAACTACGCCGCAAATTATCGCGGAACAATGGGCGATTTTTTTCGCGACCGGCAATACGACCGTGGTGGAAGCCAGTTTGCGGTTCATTAAACGCAATCCGGACCGAGGCCGGGCTTTGGACAACGGTTCTGCGGACGTATCGTCGTCGGGTCGGGGTAACGGAAATTCGGTTTTGCGGGAAACGGTATGGGACAAACTCGAACAATTCAGCCGGACATACCCCCGCGTGCGTCGGGCTTTTCAGACCTTATTGCTCGCCGAGCCCCTGAGCGGAACGGATTTGTCACGGGCCCTGGAGAGTTTGGCTTGGCAGGATTTGGAGGCCGGCGATACTCCGGCTGCCTATGCGTTGCTGCCTTGGGTGGAAACTGCCTGGTCGGGGGAACCGGAAAAACGCGGATTTTTTAAAGGGGCACTGGCGGTTTTAACCCAACAATCGGGGGAAGCTGAGTCCGTCATCCGGCATTTATCCGGCAGCGAACCTCTCTGGGGCGAACGTCTATCCGCTTTTCAAGCCCGCCGGTTGTGGTTGCGGGATTCCGCCCAACGGCATTGGGGCCCGGTTGAAACCGGTGGGGAGCCATTCGGGCATTTGGCAGCCAAATACCTGACCGGCCTCAAGTCCTGCCGGACTTATGATGCCTTGACGGTATGGCCCCCGCTGGTGGCGGAAGATGAAAAAAATATTGCTGATGAGCAGGTGAAAACCCTGCAAATGCCGGGTACTTTGCAGGGTTGGCAGCGCAGCGGCAAAACAGAATCGGCCTGGAAAATTGAAAATGACACGCTGTTTCTATGGACGGGACATAAGCGCCCTTGGGCTGAGGTACGCGATCCCCAGGTGCGGGAGCGCATTTTACAAGCAGCCCTGTTGGATGTGTGGATCGGAATTTTAAGCCGGCAAACGCCGATGGAAACCAGGGAAAGCGACGGCGGTCAATCCCGCGCAGTACGGCTTGTTTATAAAATCAAGGACGGCAATTTGAACCGGATCTGGGAAGATGCCGGGCATTTTTTCTCACCGGCCTCTGCGGAAGGGAAGCCGGGTCCTGCAAACCTTACCGTGGAATTATCCGCCGCTGACGGCCGGGTCGAATATTTACGGGTGGAACTACCGGATGCAACCGGCCGTATTTATCGTTGGGAGAAACTGTTTTTCGATCAGAATTTCACGCCCTAATTCTCATGTCCGCCTGCGTCGTTCACTTGGTGCGGCGGAGCCTAATCTTCCTGGATTTCACTGATAATCGCATCGAGTTCGCTTAGGTGATTGATGTTCATCGGGGCCAACTTGACGCCGCAGGTGGTGCACTGTTTATCGGCGTTCCAGCGTTTCCATTGAATCTCGCCATGCCCTTTAATCCGGCTGAAAGGGTGGGGAAGCTCGAGTACGAAGTCCACCAACTTGGACGTGATGGCGTGCAAAGGGCGCGAAAAACTTATCTTCATGCCGTTGATGCTCAGATCGTTCACCCGGCCCTGCATCTCCAGAAGCTGTTCCTGCTTTTCCAATTTGCAGACGATCGGCAATTCCACCGCAACCCGTTTGTTCAAACGTTGGACACTCACCGTTTTGCCTCCTTTTTGTTTTTGCCCCGTCTGGGGCTCAAGGAATCCGTCACGTAGGATTCCAAGGCCTCGCGGATGATGTAGCTCACGCTGCGCTTTTTTTCCTCGGAAATCAGCTTTAACTGATCCAACAGCCGGGTATGTTGATCGGAAACATAAAAGTTGATGATCATAATCCGTCACCCTCCTAATATAGGATATTATAATATATTAAAATAGTTACACAACTATAAAATTGGAAAACCATGTTTTTTTTTTAACTTAAGATTGCCGGCCCTTAAATGCATGGCTTTGTCGATTTTAAAAGTCCGTTTTTTCTTTGGGCCACCATGGCTTTTTCATAGGAGCTGCTTTTTCAGCGTTGTCTTGTTTTTGGTTGTGTTTTGTGCGGGAATCGATTATGGTAGGGAAAAATCCTGTGGACCAAGGCGTAAAAATGAGCAACGCAGCGGGAAGAATTGGCGCAGTCGCGGCCATGTTGGTGCAGCTATCAGGCATTGCGGTTCAGGCCGCCGTAACGGAGGACGAGCTTTACTTGGCGGCGGTAGAACAATTCAATCAACATGATTGGGAACATGCCCAACAAAGTTTGGGCGATTTTCAAATGCGTTATCCCAACTCTCGGTGGCGTTGGGGGGTTAAGCTGCGTTTGGCGGATTTGGAATCCGACCCGGAACGCTCCGAAAAACAATACCGCGAAATTATTAAGCAAAAAGAGGCGCCCGAGTGGGCCTGGGACGCAAGTTGGGGGTTGGCCGGCGCCCTCTATGCGCGGGGGCGTTATATGGAGGGGCGGGAAATCTTCGGGAATTTGGCCCAGAGCCGGGATGTGCGCCGGGTACGGGCGTTATATTTTTCGGCCTTATGCGCCCTGGCGGTAAACCAAACGGATGCGGCCCGGGATATGTTGACCGAAATCGTCGAACATCATCCCCGCGAGGACGTGGCCGGGGCAGCCATGTTGGCTTTGGGGGACATGGAGTTGTCCGCCCTTCGGTCCGATGCCGCCCGTCGTTGGTACAGCCAATATCTGCTGACGCGGCCGGAAGGGGAATTGGCGGCGCAAGCTCAGGAAAAACTTAGGGCCGCGGAGGCGGGTGGCACTACGTCGACGGCAGTCATGACGGAGCTTAGCCCGACAGCCTCACTCGTCAAGCTCTCGGCGCCTGCCCGTGCGGGCAAAACTGTTTCCGGGGGACCGGATAAACCCGCCTTACCGCCTACCACAGAAAGCCAAACCTATTTTGTTCAAGCCGGGGCTTTTTCCAAAATGGATTATGCCCAAGCGTTGGTTAAAAAATTAAGAAAATTAGGGTTGTCGGCCTTTATTTTGGACACCACCCCCGCGGGGAAAGCTCCGCTGCATTTGGTGCGCGTCGGGCCGTTTACCGCGCGCAGCGAGGCGCAACGTCAAGGAACCCAACTGAATCAGAATGAGGGCATCACGGCGCTGGTTGTTTCCGTCCCGGCCCCGCCGCATTCGGCCGTGCCGGATCCCACATCCCCTCAAAGGAAAAAACCTTGAAGAAATCGGAACAGGAAAAAGAATCTCCCATGATGCAGCTTTACCAGCGCATCAAAACCGAAAACCCGGAAGCCTTGCTTTTTTTTCGTTTAGGGGATTTTTATGAATTATTCGGTGATGATGCCAAGGAAGCCGCCGGACTTTTGGACATCACGCTCACGGCACGCACCTCGGGGGAGGGCAGAGCGGTCAAGATTCCCATGTGCGGGGTGCCGTATCACGCCGCGGACGGATATATTGCCAAATTGGTCAAGGCCGGACGCAAGGTCGCCATCGTGGAACAGATGGAGGATCCGCGTCAGGCCAAAGGGATGGTGCGGCGGGAATTGGTGCGCATCATCACCCCCGGCACGGTGCTGGAGACGAATTCGTTGGAAGCCAAGCAGAACAATTACCTGGCCGCCGTGACCGTTTCCGCCGGGGTTTTGGGGCTGGCGGCCGTTGACCTGACCACGGGTGAATTTCCCGTGGCTGAATTTCATTCCGCCGGTTCCTGGGAGGCTTTGCTCATTGAACTCAATCGGTTGCGTCCGGCGGAAATTTTAGTGCCGGACAACCTGGCCGAACCGGCCCGCTTGGCACTCACCCGGTTGGAATTTGCGTGTTTAACCGTCCGCCCGGCTTTTCGTTTCGACGTGGACGAGGCCCGCCGACAATTGTTGGCGCATTTTAAGCTGGCTTCCATGGATAGCGCGGGTTGCGGCGATTATGCGCCGGGTTTGGGGGCGGCGGGAGCGGTGTTGTTTTATTTGGGGGAAACCCAGCGCAGCAGTTTGACGCACATTCGGCGTTTGGCTCCTTATCGGCAAGATTCGCATATGGTCTTGGACCCGGCCACGGTCCGTAATTTGGACCTAGTGCGCAACGCTTATGACGGTTCACGGCGGCACACCCTTTTGCAGGTTCTGGATTTTACTTATACGGCCATGGGCGGGCGTCGTTTGTACCGCTGGGTACTGCGCCCTTTGCTTGACGCCGGGCAATGGCCGGCAAGTCCAG
>JAAXVQ010000028.1 GCA_013335425.1 Candidatus Firestoneibacteriota bacterium
AAAACGCTTGCCCCGCTCGCGCAGATAGTCGCGCAAAACCCATTGGGGCCCGTAGGCTTCGGCCATGTGCGTGGCGACGAAAATATCCACCGGGCGGCGGGACATCAGCGCGCCTTTCCCGCGGACGCGCGGTCATAATAGCGGCGCAGATAAAGCCGGTAAAAAATCGCCAGCGTATCCCAGAGAATCCTCAAAATGTCCAAGGGGCGTATGTGGCCGAACTGGGCCTTGTACTCCACCGTCACCGGCGCTTCCGCAATCCGGTAACCGTAGTGATGGGCCAGGATCAGCAATTCCAGGTCAAACGCATAGGTTTTAACCAAACTTTTGGGGAACGCTTTGGCCAGGACTTCCCGGCGGAATAATTTGATGCCGGTCTGCGTGTCCTTCACCGGCAGGCCGAAGAGAAGCTTCACCATCCAAAAATACACCGAGCTCATCAGCCGGCGGCGCCAGGGGTAATGCAGCACCGATTCCGGATGCCGCTTGGAGCCGATGACCACGTCCACGCCCGTGGCGGACATGATTTCCAGGAAATACGCAAATTGCCGCGGATGAAGTTCCAAGTCCGCATCCAGGAAAAAAACCAACCGCCCGCGGGATTGCATAAACCCGGCGCGCAGCGCATGACCTTTGCCCTGATTGGGGTTCAAGTAAACCGGGTTAAGGGCGGGGATGCGGGCGGCAAGGTCCTGCAGGAGCGAACAGCTGTTGTCGAGGCTGCAGTCGTCAACCACCACGATTTCAAACGTCTTCCCCAGCTCTTCCATGACCGCAACGGTCTGGCGGACGTTTTCTTCCAAGTGCCGGCCTTCGTTGAAGGCGGGCATGATGACCGAATATTCCAAGGCTTGCTCGTTGGGTTTCACTGCGGCTCCTTGGCATGGCAGGCCGTCGGCCCTTTTCCTTCCCGGACGATGTTTAACGCCGGGGCGTAATGCTCCACAAAACCAGCAACAACAGCAAGTGGTTGACCCCGGCCACCCCCAGCACGCTTAAAAGCGAGGGATGAAAAAACCAAAGAACGCCGGCGAGCAGCGCCACATCGGCGGCCAGCAGCCAGGCCAGACGGATGTGACGGATGGCCAAGTGGTATTGCAAAAGAATATACGCCAGGGCCAGGGGAGAAAGCGCAAAGCCGAACATGCGCACCAGGCTCAGGGTTTCGGGGTTGACGAAGGCCGCCCCAAACAGCATCCGAATGACCGCCGGCGCCAGCGGCCAGGTCACCGCCAACCCCAGGCATAAGGCTAAGGTCGTCACCCCCAGGCTTTTTCCCAACAGATGATGGGAGCGCTCGGACAAAGCATGCGCGGCGCTGGCTTTGGGAAACAACACTTGGGCCATGGACATGCCCACAAAAAGGAATACCTTGCCCACCATGGAGGCCGCTCCGTAGTACCCTGCTTGGGCGGCCGAAAAAAAATGCTTCACCCAGAGTACGTCCACCGTGGCCAAAGCCATAAAGGCCGTGAGGTAGATGCCGATAGGCAGCGCGGAAATGTAGAGGGGTTTAACGGCCTCACGGACCTGCCCGGAGCCCGACGGCACCTGCAGCGAGGGCAGGAAAAAAAACGCCAACCCCAAAGCCGCCGTGGAGGCCAGGGCGCTGGCGCCCAGCCCGCCGGCCACGCGCCCGCCCAGAAAAAAAATCACGCCTCCGGCCGCCAAGCGGAACAAGCCGTCGGTGACCAAATTCGACCCCAACGCGCGGAAACGCTGCAGGCCTTGGAGCCAACCGCGCGCCACCGAGATGCAAAGCATGACAATGCCGGTTAAGCCGGCCACCATCACCGGTGTTCCCGTGCCCAAGCGGAAAAAGCGCGCCACAGAGGCATTGGACGCGACAAACACGAAAGCCACAACCAACCCCGCTCCCGCCATATGCAGAAACAGACGGCGCATCATGCGAACCACGCGCTCATGCCCGCCTTGGGCTTCGGCCACGGCCACTTGCTGCGCCACCACCGTCTGCATGGTTTGGCTGGGAATGCTCAGCAGGCCCAGTAGGGCCAACAAACTCACCAACGCGCCGTAATCCTCAGGCCCCAAAGCGCGGCTGGCCAGGGAATGAAATAAATAATTACTGGCATTGTTGCCCAAAAAAGCCATAAACAACCACCCGGAGGCTTGTACCAGACCCGGCGGCAACTTGACGGGCGCGGCGGTTACTCCTCGGCCGGTATCAGCACCCACGGGGGTACCACCTCGGGTTCTTGGTTACCCGGCGGCGTCCACCACCACTTTAAGGAAAAGCCGGCACTGGTGGACCAGCGCACGGTCACAGGATGCAGCCCGGCCGCGAGCCGGATCGAATTTTTACCAACCGCGCGGGGATTATAGCCCGCAGGCGGAATGCCTTTGGACACGATCATTTGCCCGTCAACTTGAACTTCGCCGTAAGTGGCCGGGTCCAAATCAAAGGCATAATCTCCGGGTTGGGTGATGCGGATCCAGCCCTTCCAATCCGCGGAGAACGGCGGTGTTAATCCGTAGGGAGCAATCTGCCAAAAAAAGAAAACCGCGGGCTCGATTTTTTGTATCAGCGGCTGACCTTTCCACAGCGGGGAGGCGTAAAAGGAACCCATCAATCCCACGGGTTCGGGGTAAGTGAACAGGTGCGTCCCGGAAATGGGCTGTTTGTGGAACTCTTTGGAGAAGGCGTCGTCGTATAGGTAATACACCGTGCTCGAGGTACAACTCCATCCCAGAAACATTTTTCCCTGCGGCGTGGCGTGGCGGGCGCGAATCTTGATTTTATGCAGGCCGCCGGCCAGATAAACCGTGGCTTGCTTTTCCTGGTCACCGGAGGCCGACAGGGAAACCCGGTTGCCGATGGCCAGGGAGGTATAATCCGTGCCCGATACATAAAACGTATACTGCCCTTCATGGGGGATAAAGATGGTGCCGTCCCAGGCTGCGGAGCCGGAACCTAAGAGCGGCCAGGTGGCCGGGGTCCAGGCGAGATTGAACTCATGATCGCGCCGTTCGCGGGCCGGTTCTCCGGCCCAGGCGTCGTTGGTAAAATAGCGTCCGTCCAACCCGCGCGTGCGTTGGATCTCGGCAGCCGGCACGCCCCAGCCTTTGTACTGCAAACCGTATTTGGGATGGACTTCCTCGGCGTACTTGCCTCCGGGGTAAAACCAGCGCAGGGTCGGCAAGAGCGGCGGATACTCCAGGATGAACGTATAGCAGACGGCCTGGGTGTCCGACGGATGACGGTAGGGAACGGCGTCCGAAGCCGTATAGTACAAATGCGTCTGGGGCGATGCCGCGATGTCCCGCGCATAAAGCTTAAACGGCCAGTGCCCGATCCAGGTATACGCCGTGAAGACCGCGTGCTCGGCCTGGGGCCAGGCGCGACCCATGTATTTGGCCGCGGCGGTGACGTTGGTGTCGAACGCCGGGTAAGCGCTGAAATATTTCTCGGCATTGATCTTGGTGATGGGGATCAGCAGCAGCACAAACACCAGCGCCCCGGCGGCGGCCCCCCATTTGCCCAAGGTGTCGGAGAGCAGGCGCCGCGCACGGTCCAAAAAGGCCGCGATCATCAGAAAAACGCCGGGCACCACGCCGTAGGCGCGGTGCGATTGCGGCGCTTCGATGGCGAAAATCGAAGCGCCCATCAAGCCGAAAAACCAAAGCAAGGGAATAAAATTGCGCAGGCGTTTCCATTGGTATAGGGACCAACCCAACCCCAACGCAAAAAGAATGGCGGTCCAAAAATCCGCCACCGGTTCTCCGGAGAGGCCGCCGTTATGGCGTGTGCGGAAATCTCCGTGCCAGTTGAGCTGCGTCAAGCTCCACTTGGCGCTGTCCAACAAAGCCTTGGCGTAGTTGCCGCGCGGCGCGTTGGGGTCTTCGGAAAAAATGGAGACCTCATAAACGCGCTTGTACAACAGCGCGGGCTTATGCAGCCAGAACACGAAAATACCCGCGCCTGTGAGCCAAACCCCCAGCATCAGCGCCAAAAGCGGCTGCCAATTCCGCCGGAAAAAATGCCGCTGAGTCGCGAACAAATAGACCAACAGCGCCAAACAGAGAATGGGCAGCATGCGCGCCGCGGTTTCGGTCTGGATGGTGAGCGCGTACGCCATGCCCGCCAGCACGAAATACCATTTGCGCCGGGAGGTCAGGCCCTTGATCAGGAAATAGAAGCCCAACATGATGAGCACCAGCATGAGCGTGTTGGCCCACCCGAAACGCGAGAAGTGGATGTTCCAGCGCGAAACCGCAAAGAGCGCCGCGGCCGCCAGGGCAATGCGCGGCCCGTAGAAATTGCGGGCCATCAAGTACATGGTGAAAATGCCGATTACGCCGAAAGTCATGGCCGCAAAACGCAAACCCACGCTGTCGAAACCCAGAAAACGAATGGCAAGCACGTTGGAGAGCAGCATGAACAACGGACGCCCGGAAGGGTGCACGACCAGGGAGGAAAACTGATTCTTTAGGATATCGATCGAGTCCGAGCCCGCGCCGGCCTCGTCGCACTCCACGCCATAGGGCATAAGGTCCAATTTGTAGGTGCGCAGAAAAATCCCCACGGCCAAAATAAGCAACAACCAGGTCAATTCCCAGGGCCAAGCCAGGGGTTTTTCTTTCCCCGGATCTTCACCCACGGCCGAGGGTTCGCGAAAAGCCAGCACGAGGGCCAGGGCCGCAGCCGCGAAATGATAAATCCCCGGAAAGAGCTGTTCCTGAGAAATCAGGCTCTGTCCGCGATAGCCGAGGAATAAGGCTAAGAGAAAAATCCCCAAACGCCCCAGCTTGAACACGAAGGCCCGAACAGGGTCCGCCGGCGGAGCCGGGAGCGGATTTACAAAAACCCAGGGAAATGAAAAGCCCAGGCAAAGCGCTCCCGCCAAACTCCAAAGCAGTTGCGCACCCGAGAGCGCGGAAAAATAGGCCGTCACGAAACACGCCACCGCAGCCGCCGCACAGGCGGCTTTAAACCAGACTCCCCGTAGACTGCGGGCTTCGTGGGAAAGCCGGTCGAGGACATGGATGTCGTCGGGTTCGGGATCAGGCAGTCGGGGAGGAAAAAGCGCCAGCAGGAGCAAAACGCCGGCGGCATTGAGCGCGGTGCCCAAGATCTCCATGGGAAAATTCAGTTCCAGGTGTTTGAAAAGCAACGCTTGGCCCAGGCCGAGGCAGAACAGGCCGGGAAGCGCCAGCAAACCGAACTTCACCAGCGTTTCGACCCGCCCCAAAACCAGCTGGTCTTTTTTAGAAAACAAGGCCAGAAGCAGAAAAACCACCCCGGGCAGCAAAATGGCCAAGGCCGGAATGAACTTTTCAAAATATAAAAACGGCTGACTGAACAAAATCAAAATAATCCCAGCCGAAAGCAGCCAAGCTTTGGGGATTTTTAACGTCAGGGATTTGAATTCTTCAGGCAACGACGGAAGCGGCGGCATCCGGGAAGGGCGCGTTTCCGGGACCGAGGCAAGGCTAACCGGGGGCGCGGTCGGGGAATCGGCCTTGGCTTCGGAAAAACGTTCCCAGCGGTCGGCCAGACGCTTTAACGGTTCCCTAAACGATTGAAAAACGTTCCGCAATCCGGAAGGGTTGAAGCGGGTGGCCAAGAAGCAGGCCAAGCCCGCGGCCGTGAGCAGCACGCCGAGGCCGAGGTTGGAGGCAAACAACTGCCATTGACCGATCAGGACCAGCAGGGCCGTGAGGCCGTATAAAAGCCACCGGAACTCTTTCCAGCCGAAGCCGCCCGCGGGCGGAAGCACCGGCGCCGTCATTCGCTCTTCTTTTTCGCCAAGTGGTATTGATGAATGCCGGCCGCGCCGGAGAGGTATACCACCCCCGCGCTGTCCACGCCCATGACACCGGGATAGGATGCCTCGGCTTCGGTCAACAAATCACCTTTGGGCGAATACACCCAAACTTTTTGATTGTCGTGTTCGCTGATAAAAACTTTGCCCTGGGCCAAGTCGATATCCGGATTGCCCGCGGGGTTTAGGGACAATTTCCAGGTCCGTTTAATTTTTCCGTCTGCGGAAAAAACCACCACCTTTTTCGCCCCGCGATCAACCGCATAAATATCCCCGCTGGCGGAATCGACCGCCATGAAACCCGGGCTGTCCAAGGCATCGCCCCCGAAGCGCCTGAGTAATTTCCCGGCCGGAGAGTAGGCCACCAGGTCGTTGGTGGCCTTGTCCGAAATGTAAATGATGTTCTGATTGTCGTCGGCCGCGATCTCGGCCGGGGCCGGGATCTTCCAAGTGCCGGTGACTTTATACTCGGCCGAAACCACCGTAACTTCGTTGTGCACCTTGTCGAGCACATAGCAGTTGCCGTTCCCGTCGAAAGCGCCGTTGGAAGGGATGAAGTCCCCTTCCCGCACCGGGCTGCCGGGCGGGACCGGGGCGTGGAGCCCTTTTTTATCCACTTCGGTGATGAACGTGCCGTCCTGCAAATTCCAGAAAATAACTTTGTAGTAACTGGAATCCACCATGCAGACCCGATCGCGCTTGCGGTCCACGCGGATGTTGCCCGGGCCCCAAAATTTCCCCGTGGCTTCGGGCGGTCCGCCGCGCTCGCCGATGACGCGGACAAGTTTTAGTTCGCCCTGCCGCTGCAGCTTGCCCTTGACCATCACGAACACTTCCGCCCCTACGAGCACCACGACGGCCAACAAAGCCCACACCAACCAGGGATTGCGGGCAGATGGCGGTGCGGGAACCGGCGCGGTTGCCGCCGGAGCGGCCGTGACGGTTTGAAGGCGCGGTGCAGCGGTTCGCCCACTTTTGGCTTTGCCGGTGCGGGCGATTTTAGCCGAACCGCCGCGCTTGATCTTTTTGGTTGCCATGCCATCCACCTCATAAAGTAATGATTGCGCTTGGGTCGAAAACAAGTCGGACCGTTTCCCAAGCAAGCACGCGCCTTGGCCGAAGATCATCCGTGTAAAAACTTAGCCATCATAAACCATCCCATCGGTTCCTGCAAGCCACTTTCAGGGCCTTTTTCGCGGCTTTTCACGTCGGTCAGGCGGCGGCAGGACGCCTTTTTTTCGCGCCCGGATATGATACCCGAACACCAATTTTTTCGCCTGCGGCCGGACCAGAGCCAGGAGTTTAAGCAGCGCCAGCGGCGGCAGCATGGCCGGCCAGTAAAGGGCGCGGGCCCACAGCGGCAATTCCAGTCCCAGGCGGACGACTTCCTGAAACAAATAATCGCCCGTGGTGCCGTTGGACGAAATTTCCTCGACCGCAAAACCCGCTTGCGTTAAAAAATATCGGAAGTATTCCTGGGAAAATCCGGAAAAGAAAAACTGCGGCTGCATGTGCGGCAGCGCTGCATAGGGCACGGTCAGCAGCAAGGTCCCCCCGGGTTTCAGCAACCGCCCAAATTCAATGAGGGTTTCGTTGGGGTAAGGGATATGTTCCAGAACTTCCGTGCACAGCAGCGCGTCAAAAAAAGCTTTTTTTTCGGAGATCTCCCAGGCATTGCCGCGATAATCCAATCGTCCGTATTGCCAGCCCGCGATCTGCAACCCCTGGGTTCCGGGCCGGTATTCGCCCGAGTCTTGCGCAAAATAACGCACCTGGGGACAATAGCGGCGGTAAGGTTGTTCCCCGGCCCCCACATCCAGAAGCTTGCTGCCGGCCGGCAACTGCGCCAATTGCGCGCGCACCCAGCGTTCGCGCCGGTCGGCATTGGGCCAGAACCATGCCTTCACGCCGGCCAACCCGTACCGGGCGGGACGGCCGACGGCCGGATTTTTTTTTGCAGACGGCGGCGTTTGAATTTTGTCCACGTGGCTAAGGCCGGGGCGATTGGCGGACATACCAATCGACGGTTTCCCGCAACCCGGAGGCAAAATCCTGCTGTGCCTTAAACCCGAACGCTTCCCGGGCCCTCTGCGTGTCCAGGCAACGGCGCGGCTGTCCGTTGGGTTTGGTCTTATCCCAAACGATCTCTCCGGTAAAGCCGGAAGCCTGGGCTACGGCCGCCACCAGATCTTTGATGGAGATTTCCCAGCCCGCTCCCAGATTCACGGGCTCGGCGCCGTCGTAACGCTGCGTGGCCAGGATAATGCCCCGGGCCGCTTCCTTAACGTAAAGAAATTCGCGCGTGGCCGAACCGTCGCCCCAGACCGTAATTTGCCGGTCGCCGCGTTCCTTGGCTTCAACGCATTTTTTAATCAGCGCGGGGATCACGTGCGATAGTTCGGGATCAAATTTGTCCCCGGGGCCGAAAAGGTTCACAGGGAGCAGATAAATGGCGTTAAACCCGTATTGCTGGCGGTAGGCCTGCGCTTGGACCAGAAGCATTTTCTTGGCCAACCCATAGGGCGCGTTGGTCTCCTCGGGATAGCCGTTCCAGAGATTTTCTTCCTGGAAGGGAATGGGCGTGTATTTGGGGTAGGCGCAAATGGTGCCCACGGCCACAAACTTCTCCACGCCCTGCGTACGCGCCATTTCCATCAGGCGTACGCCCATCATCAGGTTGTCGTAAAAAAACTTCCCCGGAAATTTCCGGTTGGCGCCGATGCCTCCGACGACAGCCGCCAGATGAATGATGGTCTGGGGGCGAGCGGTTTCAAAGAGCTTCTCCAGGTCGGCTTCGCGCGTCAAATCGTACTCCACATGCTGGGGCACGAAGATGCTCCCGCAGCCGAAATGCTTCAACTGTTCAACCACGTGCGTGCCTAAAAATCCGGCGCCGCCGGTCACCAACACCCGTTTGCCCTGCAGGTAGTCCATAAGCAACGGCTCCTTCGGTTTCATGGCGGGGGTCGGGCGTGCCCGGACCCCGCGTTGACGGTTTAGTCCTTAAAGGGCGCCAATTTGATGATCTGCCCGCGGTTCATGTTGCAGACATAAACGTTGTCCTGCCCATCTACGGCAATCCCCAGGGGGGCGGCAAAGAGATCTTTGCCCGGCTGGTTTCCCCAGCAGCCGAGGTATTTGCCCTCGCGGCTGTAGATCCAGATCATTTGGTTCTGGGCATCGGGTGCATAAATGCGCCCGGCGGAATCCACGGCCACCGTAGGCCAGGACACGCCGGTTTTCCACCCTTTGACGATTTGTTCGCGCTGGAATTTCCCCTGGTTGTCGAAAATTTTTATTTTCCGGTTGCCCGCGTCCCCGACATAGATGCGGTTGTCCCGGTCCACGTACAACCCGAAGGTTTCCTGAAAACGGTCGCGGCCGCTGCCGAACTCTCCCCAACGCTTGGCCAGGTTGGCCTCGGCGTCAAATTTCTTCACGCAGGAATTGCCCGTATCCGCCACGTAAATAAAACCCTGACCGTCCACGGCTACGTTGCGGGGCGAGTAAAAATTGCCGTTCTTGGCTCCGATCTCCCCCACATAACCGCCCTTATCGGAAAATTTCTGAATGCGTCCGTTCCAGGCGTCCGCCACATAGACCGAACCTTGCGCGTCCACGGCCACGCCTGAGGGTTCCTTAAACTGCCCGGATTCCGATCCGGCGGAACCCCAAGTGGCGTTCACCGAACCGTCAGGGTTGAACTTGACCACGCGGTTGTTTCCCAAATCGGCCACGTACACTTCCCCGCCGGGGCCCACCGCAATGCCGCGGGGCGAGGCCAGGGGGACGTTGTCCGCGGCGGAAAAAACGGTCAGCACTTGGGCCGGCAGAAGCTTGACCGGCGGGCCCTGGCGCAAACGCCCGGCCACGGCCAGCACGATCACCAACCCGACGACCAAACCGAACACCATGAGCCCGCGCCCACCGGCGGCGGGCTTGGCGTTGTCGCGCCGGACTTTGTTTTCCCCCGCCTCGCCGGCGGCTTTCTTAACGGCTTTAACCGCCTTGGACTTGGGTGCGGACTTCACCGAGGCCCGGCCGGCTTTTTGAGATGAACCGGAACGAACTGCTTTTTTCTTTGCCAATGCCATCGGGAATCCTCCTAAAGTTTTAGCTTATAGAGCTTGTTGGCGGTCATGTCCGTGATATATACCGTACCGTCCTTGGGGTTGACGACCACGCCCACCGGGGTGGCCAGGGGCGCATGCGTCGCCGGATCGTTTTCAATAAACCCCAAAAACTTGCCGGCGCGCGTGAACTTGTGGACACGGTGCTTGGTCGGGTCCGTGACATAGAGCAGGTCGCGGGCATCGTCCAAGGCCAGGTAGGGTTCCATGTAAAACTGTTCCTTCTGCCAACCGTCGAGGGGAAACGACCGCACCCGCTTGCCGTCCGGGTTGCAGACTTGAATGCGGAAATTTAAACGGTCGCAGATATAGAGCAGGCCTTCCTGCCCGATCTTGATGCCGAAGGGCTCGTCATACTCGTCCGGCCCGCTGCCCTTCTTGCCCCAGGATTTCACGAACTCGCCCTTCAAGGAAAATTTCTGGATGCGGCGGTTGCCCGTGTCGGTCACGTAGACGAACTTCTCGTCCACGGCCACGTCGCGCGGCCCCCAGAAACCGCCGTCCCCGGACCACTTGGTTATGAACTTGCCCTGGCGGTCGAACTTCTCAATGCGGTGGTTCCAGGTGTCGGCTACATAGACAAACCCGTCCGGCCCCACGGCCACGCCCCCGGGCGACTTGAACTGCCCGTCCCCCGTGCCTTCCGATCCCCATTTGGCGACGAACTCTCCCGTATCCTTGAATTTCTGCACGCGGTGATTTTCGGAATCCACGACATAGACGAACCCGTCCGCGTCTACGGCCACGCCCCGGGGCATGGAAAACTGCCCGTCGGCCCGCCCGCGTTCCGGTGCCTGGGAGGTCACGGGGTTGCCGGCCTTGCCGCCGCCGCCCTTCAAACCAAAAAAGACGGCCCCGGCCAAAACCAACACCGTGAGCCCGATCACCACTGCCGCTACTTTCTCCTGCTGACGCATGCCCTCTTCCTCCTTAATATAGAAAAATCATGTCCCCCGCTTTAGCGCGCGTTGCCCCAATACAGGTACGCCACGTCCTTGCGAACGTAAATGATCATGTCGTACGAGCCCAACCCGCTCCAGGGCTCGCGGTACATGAAATAACGCCAGAGTTTCTGCACCTGCCCCGAAAGCGTGTCGTCTAAAATCACGTTCGGGTCCGGCGCCCACCACACGCGCAACTTGTACCGCTGCGCCACGTAGTCGGCCGCCAACAACTGGGCCACCCGCTCGTCGTGCCCCGGAGCCGCCATTTCCACGCCCGAGATGATGATGGGGTTCTTTTCAATGCTGCCCTCGGACTGATTGGCCGTGTATTTCGGATACCCTACGTTTTTAAAATCACGCAGATACCACGCAAACGGCCAGGAACAATAATCCTCGCAGGTGATTTTCATTTCCAGGTTGCCGTTCAAACGCTTGGACATGCTGGTGATCTGGCGGACCACCTGGGTCACGTCCGTGGAGGATTGGACGTAGACCAATTGTTCGGCCGGATTGGCCCCGTCCTCATAGAAGCACAGGTTGGTGGTGTTGTGCAGCATCAGCACGGAAAAAATCGCCACCAGGCCCACCAGCCAGACCCGTTGGCGGGTAAATTTTTCCCACCAATCGTTTAAAAGCGTTCCGGTCAGCAGGATCATGGGCAGCAGCGGGTGGACAATCAGCCAGGGCATGCGTTCGCCCGCGAAGGAAATGTCCGAAAAACCCGAAATGGTCCAAACCAGCAAAAACACGGTCCAGAGGCTCTGCGCGCCGTAAGAGAAAAACGCCAGCAAACCCGTACCCAAGGTAATCAACAGCAGGGAAAAAATCAGGCCAAAGGTCTGTTTCCCTTCCTCGGCGAACAACCACCAGGCTGCGATCACGATCACATAGCCCAAGAGGCGCCAGGCGCGGTTGCTCTTGTCCTTGATGAAACTGAAGTAAACAAACGCCGCCAACGACCCTAAAACCGCGAAGGTTTCATAAAACGGCAGGAGCGCTGCG